>JALSGR010000116.1 GCA_026982635.1 Methylothermaceae bacterium
GTGGCATCGCTGCCGCGGTGGCCGGCTCCATCACCCGTTCGGGAGCGGCCATTCTCGGTTGGCTTATGAACGCGCTTCTGGTTCCGGTAGTGACTTTTTATCTGTTGCGGGACTGGGACCGACTGGTAGTCGGCATCGCCGATCTCCTACCGCGTCGGATACTGCCCACGGCGGCGCGGCTGGCACGGGAATCCGACGAGGTGCTGGGCGCATTCCTGCGGGGGCAGCTTTCGGTGATGGTGGTGCTGGGAATCATCTACAGCGTTGGCCTGGGCCTCGTCGGCCTGAATACCGCCATGGTGATCGGCATGACCGCTGGCCTGATCAGCTTCATCCCTTATCTGGGAACCTTCGTCGGTGTGGCGTTGGGGATCGTGGCCGCCGGTGTCCAATTCCACGATTGGTGGCACGTGGGACTGGTGCTGGCGGTGTTCGGTATCGGCCAGATGCTCGAGGGGATGATCCTGACCCCTCTGCTGGTGGGGGACCGGGTTGGGCTTCACCCGGTGACGGTGATCTTCGCGGTGATGGCGGGCGGTCACCTGTTCGGCTTGATCGGCGTCCTGTTGGCGCTGCCGGTGGCCTCGGTGATCATGGTGCTGGTGCGCCACGCCCACCGCCTATACAAGGCCAGCGCCTGGTACGCCTGAGAATGCCCCGCGTCCTCCCTCATGCCGCGGGGTTGTCGGAGGGGTTTCAGCCGCGGCGGCGCCGCTTTGCGAGCGTCAGCAGCCCGAATCCCAGCAGGGCCAGGGGAGTCGGAGCCGGCACCGGTGTCGGCGGATCGTTCACCACGCCCACCAGGTCGAAGACCCCGTCCCAGGCCTCCGGTCCCGTCAGCCACAGGCGCACGGCGCCGATCCGATCCAGATCCAACAGGGCGTTGTCGGCGAGAAAGTCGCTGAACTGGAAGGTGTAATTCTCCGATGCGGCGAAGGTATAGCTGACGCTGGCCATGTCCCCGTCCGTATCCCAGAGGGACAGGGTGGCGGTGACGTCCAGGTCGATGCTGATCACCTCCATCAGGACGCCATGGCTGCCGGGGGTGGGGGTGAAATCGATGCCGCCGAGGCCGGTGGTGTCGATGTTGGTGTCGATGCGCGGATCGGCGCTGATCGGGTTGGCGCCGTCCCAGACGATCACCACCTCACTGGTGGTCAGGGCGTCGTTGCTGACCGCCATCCAGTCGTTGCCTCCCAGGTTGCCGGGGCCGATGGCCACCGTCGTACCGGAGGGGCCGGTCTTCTCGATGAACACGTCGCGGTAGCCGCCGAGGAGGCCGACGCCGCTCGCCTGGGTGTCAGGATTTTTGACGACGGTGCACCCCGGATCGAAGGTGTCGCAACCGCTCGCTCCCGTCACCTGTTGGAGTTGATCGGTGCTGAAGTCGTCGATAGGGAGAATCACCGCCGCCTGGGCCCCGAGCACCCCGAAGGCCAGCGCGGCCGCGGTGGTGATCTGTAGCGCTCGTTTGTTGATCATTTATCTTTCCTCGTCAGCCAGGATGGTTTTGTTCGCCTATTGGGTATTCAAATACCATGCCACGCAAAAAATAGCAATAAGAATCAATATATTGAATCTGGTTGCCCCTTCGTGCCTTGCCAAGATGGCGTGTTTTGTTAAAAAAACTGACATGACCGGCTAACCGCACTCGTAGCACCACTTGACCCGTCCCCGCTCGTCCACGGTTTCCAGACGCACGGTGAAGCCCCAGAGGCGGTGGACGTGGCGGAGCACCTCCTCGGTGCTGTCGGCGAGCGGTCGGCGGTTGTGCTGGAAGTGGCGCAGGGTCAGGGAACGGTCGCCACGGGTGTCCACCGACCAGACCTGGATGCCCGGTTCCAGGGTGCCCAGGTTGTACTGCTCGGAAAGTTTCTCGCGGATGGCCTGATAGCCGGCCTCGTCGTGGATGGCGGTGATTTCCAGTTCGTCTTCCCGATCGTCGTCGAGGACCGCAAACAGGTGGAAATCCCGGATCACCCGCGGGGATAAGTATTGGGCGATGAAGCTCTCGTCCTTGAAGTTGCGCATGGCGAAATCGAGGGTCTCGAGCCAGTCTTGCCCTGCGATCTCCGGAAACCAGCGCCGGTCCTCGTCGGTGGGATTTTCGCAGATGCGCTTGAGATCGCGGAACATGGCAAACCCCAGGGCGTAGGGGTTGATGCCGGTGTAGAAGTCGTGGTCGAAGGGCGGCTGGGCGATGACGGCGGTGTGGGTCTCGAGGAATTCCAGCATGAAGCCGTCGGTCACCAGGCCCTCGTCGTAGAGCCGGTTGAGCAGGGTGTAGTGCCAGAAGGTGGCCCAGCCCTCGTTCATCACCTTGGTGTGGCGCTGGGGGTAGAGGTACTGGGCGATCTTGCGGACGATGCGGACGATCTCCCGCTGCCACGGCTCCAGGAGGGGAGCGTTCTTCTCGATGAAGTAGAGGATGTTTTCCTCCGGCTCGGGAGGGAAGCGTTCCCCGGTGGTTTCGCGTCGCAGACGGCTTTCCGGGATGGTGCGGCGCCAGAGGTCGTTGACCTGGGACTGGAGGTATTCGGCCCGGGCCTGCTGGCGCTGGCGTTCTTCCCGCAGGGACAGGGCCGGCGGCTTGCGGTAGCGGTCGACGCCGTAGTTCATCAAGGCATGGCAGGAATCGAGGATCTCCTCCACCGCCTCGACGCCGTAACGTTCCTCGCATTCGGCGATGTAGTTCTTGGCGAACACCAGATAATCGACGATGGCGTCGGCGGCGGTGAAGGTGCGGAACAGGTAGTTGTTCTTGAAGAAGGAATTGTGGCCGTAGCAGGCGTGGGCGATCACCAGGGCCTGCATCGTCATGGTGTTCTCTTCCAGGAGATAGGCGATGCAGGGGTTGGAATTGATGACCAGTTCGTAGGCCAGCCCCATCTGGCCGCGCTTGTAGTGTTTCTCGATGGACAGGTACTGCTTGCCGAAGGACCAGTGGTGGTAATAGACCGGCAGGCCGCAGCTGGCGTAGGCGTCCATCATCTGTTCCGAGGAGATGACCTCGATCTGGTTGGGATAGGTGTCGAGGCCGTATTCGGCCGCCAGGCGGGCGATTTCGGCGTCGTAGCGTTCCAGCAGATCGAAGGTCCACTCGGAACCGGTGGAAATGGGTTGGCGTTCCTTCATCGGTCCACCCCTTTCTTGCGGAACAGTTCCCGGAACACCGGATAGATGTCGGCCGGGGTGTCGATGGCCTGCATGGCGAAATTGGGCCAGCGGGCGGCGACCTTTTCGTATTCCTGCCACAACCCCAGGGGATAGTCGTTGTCGATCTCGATGTAGGCGTAGTACTGCAGGTAGGGCAGGATCTCCTCGTCCAGCAGGCGGCTGCAGTTGCCGGAATCCTCGGGCCAATTGTCGCCGTCGGAGGCCTGGGCGGCGTAGATGTTCCAGTCCTGGGAAGGGTAGCGGGCCCGGATGATGTCGCGCATCAGTTCCAAGGCGCTGGAGACCACGGTGCCGCCGGTCTCGCGGGAGTAGAAGAATTCCTGTTCGTCCACCTCCTTGGCCACGGTGTGGTGGCGGATGAAGACCACGTCGGTGCGTTCGTAGTTGCGCTCTAGGAACAGGTACAGTAGCAGGAAGAAACGCTTGGCCAGGCTTTTCTTGTACTGGTCCATGGAGCCCGAGACGTCCATGAGGCAGAACATCACCGCCTGGGTGGTGGGTTTGGGTACCTGGATGCGGTTGCGGTAGCGCAGGTCCACGGTATCGATGAAGGGAACGGCGGCGATGCGCTTCTTCAGCAGCTCGATCTCCCGCTCCAACGCCTCGATGTCATGGCTGGAAGCAGCCTCGGCTCTCAGGGCGGCCAGTTGCCCCTCCAGTTCTCGCAGGCGGCGGCGTTTGCCAGAGGTCAAGGCGATGCGGCGGGCGTGGGCCTCGCGCAGGGAGCGGACCACATGCAAGTTGGGGGGAATGCCGTCCTTGCTGAAGCCGGCGGGAACGGACTTGTGGGCCACCTCGCGGGCCAGTCTGGTCTTGACCAGATCCGGCAATTCCAGGTCTTCGAAGAAGAATTCCAGGAACTCGTCCCGCGACAGCTCGAAGACGAAGTCGTCCATGCCTTCGCCCTGATTGCTGGCGCGGTTGCCCCGGCCTTTGCCGCCTTCGGGGCGGGGGATACGGTCGCCGGTGACGAACTCCTTGTTGCCGGGATGGACGATCTCGCGCCGCCCACCGGGTCCGTGCTGAAAGACGGGTTCAGACAGGTCCTTGGCGGGAATGGTGACCTGTTCGCCGCTGTCGGTGTCGGTGACCGAACGGCCGTCCACGGCGTCGGCCACCGCCTTGCGGATCTGCTTGCGGAAGCGGCGGAGAAAGCGCTGGCGGTTGACGGCGCTCTTGTGTTTGGGGTTGAGGCGGCGGTCGATGATCTGGGACATGGTTTACCACCTGATTTTTAATGTTTTACCGCAGAGACGCAGAGGACGCGGAGAATAAGAGAAAAAAGTCTGCGTCCTGTGGGCCTCTGCGGTGAATTCTTATGTGGATTTTCTTACCCGCAGATACCATTCGCACAGCAGCCGTACCTGCTTGGGCGTATATCCCTTCTCCACCATGCGGTTGACGAAGTCCTCGTGTTTCTTCTTGTCCTCGGCCGAGGCCTTGGCGTTGAAGGAGATCACCGGCAGCAATTCCTCGGTGTTGGCGAACATCTTCTTCTCGATCACCCGGCGCAGCTTCTCGTAGCTGGTCCAGGCGGGGTTCCGGCCGCCGTTCTTGGCCCGGGCCCGGAGGACGAAGTTGACCACCTCGTTGCGGAAGTCCTTGGGATTGGAAATGCCGGCCGGTTTTTCGATCTTCTCCAGCTCCTCGTTGAGGGCGCGGCGGTCGAAGATCTCGCCGGTGTCGGGGTCCCGGTATTCCTGGTCCTGGATCCAGTAGTCGGCGTAGGTGACGTAACGGTCGAAGATGTTCTGGCCGTATTCGGCGTAGGATTCCAGGTAGGCGGTCTGGATCTCCTTGCCGATGAAGTCGATGTAGCGCGGAATCAGATATTCCTTGATGTAGCGCAGGTACTTCTCCTCGGTCTCCGGTGGGAACTGCTCCTGGACGATCTGCTGTTCCAGGACGTAGAGGAGGTGCACCGGATTGGCGGCCACTTCCGAGTGGTCGAAGTTGAAGACCTTGGAGAGGATCTTGAAGGCGAAGCGGGTGGACAGGCCGTCCATGCCCTCGTCGACCCCGGCGAAATCCCGGTATTCCTGGTAGGACTTGGCCCGGGGGTCGATGTCCTTGAGGTTTTCACCGTCGTAGACTCGCATCTTGGAATAGATGCTGGAGTTCTCCGGTTCCTTGAGGCGGGAGAGGACGGCGAACTGGGCCAGCATCTCCAGGGTATGGGGGGCGCAGGGGGCGTCCTTGAGGGAGCTGTGGCGCAGCAGTTTCTGGTAGATCTTGACCTCCTCCGACACCCGGAGGCAGTAGGGCACCTTGACCACGTAGATGCGGTCGAGGAAGGCCTCGTTGTTCTTGTTGTTCTTGAACTGCTGCCATTCCGACTCATTGGAGTGGGCCAGGATGATGCCCTCGAAAGGAATCGCCGGCAGCCCCTCGGTGCCCTTGTAGTTGCCCTCCTGGGTCGCGGTCAAGAGGGGATGGAGCACCTTGATGGGGGCCTTGAACATCTCCACGAATTCCATGATGCCGCGGTTGCCTCGGCACAGCCCGCCGGAATAGCTGTAGGCGTCGGGGTCGTCCTGGGCGTAGTGTTCCAGCTTGCGGATGTCCACCTTGCCCACCAGGGAGGAGATGTCCTGGTTGTTCTCGTCTCCCGGCTCGGTCTTGGCGATGGCGCGCTGGTCGAGGATCGAAGGATAGAGCTTGACCACCTTGAAGCGGGTGATGTTGCCGCCGAACTCGTACAGGCGCTTGCTGGCCCACGGTGACATGATGGGGGTGAGATAGCGGCGCGGGATGCCGTATTCGTCCTCCAGGATCGGGCCGTCCTCCTCGGGATTGAACAAGCCGAGGGGATTTTCGTGGATCGGCGAGCCTTTGAGGGCGTAGAAGGGCACCTTTTCCATCAGGGATTTGAGCTTCTCGGCCAGGGAGGATTTACCGCCCCCCACGGGGCCGAGCAGATAGAGGATCTGTTTGGCTTCCTCCAGTCCCTGGGCGGCATGGCGGAAGTAGGCGACGATCTGTTCGATGGTTTCCTCCATGCCGTAGAATTCCTCGAAGGCAGGATAGCGCTTGATGACCTTGTTGGCGAAGATGCGTGACAGGCGTGGGTCGAGGCGGGTGTCGACCAGTTCCGGTTCGCCGATGGCCAGGAGCATGCGCTCGGCCGGTGTGGCGTAGGCGGTCGGGTCGTCGCGGCAGATTTCCAGGTATTCCTGAAGGGTGTATTCTTCCTCCTGGGTGGTTTCGTAACGGTTGCGATAATGGTCGAAGATCCCCATGGATTCCTCCTCAAGGCGAACAACAGGCAATCGACTGGCAGACGAAAGGTGGGCGGTGCGCCTGGTCTCCCCTGAAGACGCAAAAACCGCGCCAGGAAAGAGCTAGAGAAAAGATCGGGGGCAAAGAACCGGACACACGCCGGGACGGGCGTGCATTACTGAGACGCCCAACCTGGCCGGAGGTTCCGGAAATCGTCGAAAAAAACCGACAGGAAAATGACGGCGGTCGAGAAGACGACGGTGATGGAACCGTGTCATGTAGGAACCTGCGGCTGGCATTATCGCCACTGGCGCGGCCGCTATTACCCGCAGGACCTGCCGGCCGCCCGATGGCTCCGATGGTACGCCCGCGATTTCGACTGCGTCGAGATCAACCACAGTTTTTACCGTCTGCCGACGGTGGCAGCGGTCCGGACGTGGTGTGGGGAAACCCCGCCGGGGTTTTCGTTCGCCGTCAAGGCCAGTCGTCTGATCACCCACCTGAAGAAACTGCGGCGCTGCGAGGCGGCGCTGGCGAAATTTTTTCGGGTGATGGATCATTTCGGCGACAAACGGGGGCCGGTTCTGTTCCAGTTGCCGCCCCGCTGGCATCTGGATCTGGCGCGTCTGCGGGATTTCGTGCAAATGTTGCCGCCCCGTTACGCCTATGCCTTCGAATTCCGCGATCCCACCTGGCACTGCGAGGCGGTGTACCGGTTGTTGGCGGACCATGACCTGGCCTTCTGTCAGTTCGACATCGGCGGCCGCCGGTCGCCGGCGGTGATCACCGCCGGCCTGATCTACGTCCGTCTCCACGGTCCCGGGACGTTGCCTTACACGGGATGTTATTCGCAGGAGCGGCTCTCGGCCTGGGCGGAAAGGATCCGGGAGTGGGCCTGCCAGGGGCACGAAGTGTTCGTGTTCTTCGACAACGATGAAAATGCCTACGCCGTCACAGATGCTTTGAGACTGAAACGACTATTATTCAATCTGGACCGATCGAGTCTGAAACAGAAATCGGGGTATTGACGATGCGCTGGACCGTTTTGCTCGTACTGTCGCTGGTTTTTCCGAATGCCTGGTCCTTGCCCGTTTCCTTGGGTCAGGCCGGTAGATACAACCTTCTGGTCCTGGGGGACATGGCAGGCTACAACTCGGACGTCGAGGGTCGTCTGGCGGTGGGTGGGAATCTGACCCTGGAAAACTACGCCGTCGGCCAACTGTTGACGGACCGGGACGATTTCACCGATACCCTCGTCGTCGGCGGCGACCTCATGTTCCGCAACGGGCGGGTCTATCACGGCAACGCCCGTTACGGTGGAAATGCGGACGTCAGCGCGGTCGGTTTCTACGACGACGAGGACATCGGTCGACGGAACGGCGATTTGTTGCCGGGAAATCCGCTCGACTTCACCGCTCTGCGGGACGACCTTTACCGCCGCTCCTCGGCCTGGGCCGGTTTGGCGCCCAACGGCACGGTCTGGCGTGAAAACGCCGACGACGAGGACGTCAATCCCGGCTGGGGATTGTATCTGCAGGGGGATGATCCCCGGCTCAATGTCTTCAATCTGACGGCCGATTGGCTGAGCGGCGCCTACGGTTTTTGGCTCGACGCCCCGTTGCAGTCCACCATCCTCATCAACGTGGACGGCATCCTGGCGGAAATGGACAATTTCGGGTTCTATCGCAAAGTGGACGGTGGCTGGCTGCGCTTGCCGGACAACCCGGCCGAACGACACGACGGTTCCCTGACCCGCCGGGTGTTGTTCAACTTCTTCAATGCCGAGAGCCTTGCCATCCACAACGTCGGGGTCAAGGGCAGCGTGCTGGCCCCCGGCGCGGATTTGAGCTTCTACGACGGCCATGTGGATGGCAACCTGATCGTCGGGTCGCTCGCCCCGCCGCCGGTGGGGCAGTGTGGCAACACCTTGGTGGACCGGTGCACCGGGCAGGTGAACAATTATCTGTTCATTCTGGAGCCGGCTTCGTTCTTTCTGGTGTTTCTGGGATTGGGGCTGTTGTTCATTCGATGGCGGCGAACAACAGATCCGGCAGGTCACTGCTGAAGACGGCCCGCCTCGGTTCGAAGACGAAGCGCAGGAAGAGGCCGGCGCCGAGTTCCTTGTAATCGCCGGTCATTCTGGCGTACACCCCGCCGCCGATCTGAAGGTGGGGATGGATCTGACCGACCATGCGGAGACGCAGGTCGGGGGCGGCTTTCGTATCGCGGTTGCGCGGGTATTTCCCAGCCTTGCAGGTATCGTAGGGGCAACCGATGGGGAACCAGGGTTCCGCGCGTTCGTGGAAGTGTTGGATGCCGAGTGCCAATCGCCCTTCGAAGAGGAAGGGACGGCCTTCCCGGGTGCGCAGATCGAGTCGCCAGCCTGCGGCGTAGAAGCGCTGCGGGCTGAAATAGCCGCCGTGACCCAGGCGGAAATGATTTTGATTGTTGCCGTAGTGTTGAAAGTCGAAGTAGGGTCCGGTGCCGAAGCGGTCGAATCCCGTCGCTTCCAAGCTCCAGGTGGGCGCCAGGGAGTAATGGACGGTCCAGTTGTCTTTGGTCCGTCTGCCGTCGAGGAAGGCGACGTCCAATTGCTGAAACACTCCCCAATTCCCGCCCACCGGCCGGTGTAGGAGAGCAGGCTCTGGCGCACCGGTTGGGAATAGCTTTCGATCCGCCATGCCGCATGGGTGGCGTCGTCTTGATCCTGGAAACCGAGACGGAAGGTCGGTCGGGGGGCGATTCGGTGGTTGACGGGGGTAAGACCCGCGGAGAAGAAGGGTCGCCCCGGGCCTTCCCCCTGGTAGGAAAATTCGATCCAGGCGCCGTTGACCGCGTGGGCAGGCGGATTCTCGCGCAGACGGTTTTGCAGCACCGGATCGGCGGTCAATCGGGAGACGGCGGTCGGGTTCAGTTTGCCGCTGGAGAGGCCGACCCGGCCCAGGGTCAGGGTGAAGCGCTGATTTCCTGTCACGTAGGTGCCTGCGAAGGTGGGCACGATCAGGGTTTCCAGCCGATCCAGTCCGCCGGTGCCGGATCGGATGCGGTATAGGGCCGCCGTGCCGATGCTCGGAGCGTCGATGTTACTTAATGGAGGAAAGCGTGGCGGGTCGAGATGGTAGGCGCTCAGAAAGCGTTTTTGGTGGTAATGCCGTTGGGCCAACCGTTCGCGGGCGATGGATCTGACGAGCGGTGACGGCGATTCCAGGAGCCGCCGGAGATCCACGCCGCTGTGCCGATAGGCCAGGACTAGGGCTTCGGCGTAACGCCGGTCGTCCGGATGGCTTCGTTGTAACCGCTCGAATCGCCGTCGGGCCTCCTCGAAGCGGCCGGTTTTCAGGGCGATCCATCCCAGCAGGTGCTCGACGTCCGCTTGCCGCCCCAGCAGGGCCAGGGCCTGTCGGGCCAGCCGCCCGGCGTCATCGAAGTCGTTGCGATGATAAGCCTGCCAGGCTTCGCCGAGAAGGTAACCGCCGGCCAGCTGGCGGATACGCGCCGATTGGGGAAAACGTTCGGCCAGTCGCAGCAGGTCCTGGTCTCTCCGCAATTGACGGTAAGCGAGCGCCAGACCGTAGGCCAGGGATTCGTCTTCCGGCGCCAGTGCCAGACCCATCTCGAACCACCGAACCGCCGACTGCCAGTTTTTCCGGTCGTGGGCCGTCCAGGCGATCAGGCGGACGAGGTCCAGTTCCCGGTGGGCTTCGATGTCTGCGGCCATTCGTTCCGCCAGCCGCTCGAACGCCACGAATTCCCGCCGGCGATGGTGATCGATCAAGCGTCGGCGCTGCAGGCGGTAGCGCAGCCGTTGGCGTGCCGCGACGGAAAGGCGTTCCCGGGCGTGCTCGAGCAGCGCTTCGAAGCGCATCGTGGGCAGTTGCCAAAAAGCTTGTTCCAGGACGGCTTCGGCATCGACGCCGGAACAACCGAGCAGCCGACGGTAGAGGCGGAAGGCGGCTTCCACATCGCCGGTGTTGCCGTAGGCCAGGGCCAGGGCCAGGGCCTGCAGCCGGCCGGGATGGTGGCAGTCGAACAGTGGCGGGTGTCGCCGGGCCAGGCGGATCAACCGCGGCCAGTCCTGCCGCCGGATGGCGGCGGCGATGCGGTCTTCCGGAGATTTGGCGTGCTGCCGGTGTTGCCGGCGCCGTAGTTCTTCCACCAGGGCGGCCGGCGGTTCCCAACCCGGATGACGCCGGCGGTATTCTTCGATGGCCTGGCGCAGCAGGGGCAGGCGGTCGGCGTTCAGCAATTGCCACAAGACGCGCTCGTCGGGAAGGTCCGATTGGCCCCATGCCAACGGGAAAACCGACACCAGGATCAGCGACCAGATCGTCCTCATGGAGACTGACGGGCGGCTAGACGGCTGAGGAGGGTGAGCGTGGCGGCGTAGTAGTCCCGCTCGTCGCCCAGATCCGGCAATTTCAACCACCAGGCGTCCCCGGTGGCGTATCGGACCAAGGCGCGGATGGCGGCCACGTGCCGCGGTGCCGGGTAGGCGCCGAGACAATCGTTCTCCAGATCGACCCACGGGGGGAGGAAGCCGGAAAAGGCGTTCCAGAATTTCAGGAACGGTTCCAGAGCCGGCGGTTCGTCGAGTCCGCCCCACACCAGGTAGAGCGGAATGCGGACGGCGTCGTAGCCGAACCGGGGTGGGCGGTCGGTGGCAGGGCGCAGGGTCTGGGCCGCTTCGACCCAGTCGCTGGGGAGGCGCCAGGTTCCGAAGCGGGCCTGTTCCAGGAGCCGCAGGCCGGAATCGACCAGGCTCTGCCAGACCGGATCGGCGTCGATCTCGGTGAAACGCTGCAGCGCCGGAAAAACCCAATAGGACAGATTCAGGACCAGGCGATCCTCATGCTCGAAGCCGTAGGCCCCCGGGAGCAGGACCGTGTGATCCTGCCAGCGACGCAGGACGGTGTGTTTGAGATCCGCCAGGATGGCCCGGCCCTCCCGGCCCCACGGCGGCTCGTTCCAAAGGTCGTCGGCTTCCAGCAGGGCCCAGGCGATTAACAGGTCGCCGTCGGTGGCGTTGTTGGGATCCTCTTGCGCCACGGGGACGCCGGGACGGCGGCGCCACATGAACAGGTGGTCGGAGCGGACTTGCAGGTGGGCCCGGGTCCAACGCCACAGGGCCTCGAAGGTTTCCCGGTCGTCCGCCGCCACCGCCAGCAGCATGGCGTAGCCCTGTCCTTCCGAATGGGAGACGCCGCCGTTGCCGGTGTCCACGACCCGCCCCTGGTGGATGAAGCGCTGTTTGTAGATTTCCCACTGGCTTTCCAGGTCGGGACGGCCGCAGCCGGGCAGCAGGAGGACCAGCAGCACCAGGGCGCGGATCGGCTCAAGGGGCGATCTCTTCGGCATCGGGGTGATGACGGCGTTTGAAACGTTGCAGCAGTCGATGGATCGCCCAGGCGAACAGGAGGATGACGCCGAGCACGACGGCCACCCACCGCCAAGGGTGTTGGGCGAAATGGAAGATCAAGCGCAGATGGGGGGCGGCGTCGCCCAGATGAAAGCTCGGCCCCAGCCGTTGCCAGTGCAGATTCTTGGAATCGGCGCGCCAGAGGATCAGATTGCCCCGCATCTGGGACCAGAGGCCGGTGGTGGTCAGACGCCGAACCGCGGGATAGAGCGATTCCCGCGCGGTGAAAAGGGTGACCAGCCGCTTTCCGTCCCCGAAGGACAATCCCAGGGCAAAATTCCCCGGCCCGCCGTTCTGGATGATGCGGGCATGGCGCGGTTCCAGGGTGACGGGAACTCGGCCGGAACCGAACAGGCGACGTTGCAGGCGGGTTTGCCAGTCTTCGGCGGCGGTCGGCGTCCAACCGGCCGGATACGCCCAGTCTTTCCAGCGGGCGGCGGGATCGATCGGCGCCGAGCGCAGCAGATCGTCGCTGAGACGGTCGAGGCGGCCGACGACGATCAGATGGCGCTCCTCGTCCTTCGGCACTGCGAAGGTGATGCGGGTCTGCAGCAAGGGCATGCCGTTGATACGGGCGAGGCGCCCCAGCAGTTGCCAGGCCGCCAGAATGCTGTCGGGACTGGGGTCGAGTACTTGAATGGTCGGAGCGCCGTCTTGTCCCAAATAGGGGAAGCCAGTGGCCGCGAACCGACTCAGATCCGGCAATTGGACGTAATGCCCCACCGGCGGGAATTGGATGGTGGAATCGTCGTACAGGGTGACGGCCAGATGCTCGGTATGGAAGAAGCGGCATTCACCCGAGATCGCCGGTACCAGATAGGGGTGGAAAGTGATCCGGTTGATTCCCGGTTTCAGGGTGCGCAGCGGGAAGGTGAGGCGGTAATCCCGGTAGTGGGCGCCGCTTTCTTCGGGCAGTTGGATGGCGCGCTCGAAAATGCCGTTGATGCGCATCTCCAGGAGGGAATCACGCCGCATGCCCGCGTTGTAGGCCAGGTGCAAGTGGAGAGTGACCTCGGCGGTTTCGGGGGCGTACCAGTCCGCCGGCACGAAGACGGTGAGTTCCAACGGCGACGGCGTCAGCCGCCGCGCTTCGCGGGTGGTGAAACCCAACTGGGCGAAGCGGTAGGTGGTGTCGGCCTCCACGGCGGGGATGGCGGCGTAAGGTCGGGGAGACGGCGTTTGCATCTCCCGAATCAGGGTCGTCGCCGTGTCTGGCAGGGGGAATCGCATCAGGACGAAAGCGGTGGCGGCCTGTTCCACTTCCTTGGCCGAAGTGCCGGACACCACCAGCACGAAGCGTTCCGGCCGGCCCGGTGACGGAAAGATTCCCAGATAAGGGCCCTGAATGGCGCGGTAGAGCGAATCGGAGAGGAACGGCCGTAGTTGTCGTCGCGTGCCCACCAGGGCGGCGTCGTCGTCGGGCGGCGCCATTCGCAGGGGCGCCGTCTCGGTCGGGGTTGGCTTGGGGAAGGCCAGGGCGAGTTCCAACGGGGCGTAATCGCGTCTCAGCGCCACTCCCTGGGCGACGAGGGCGCCCCATCGCAACTGCCGGTCGTCGAGCCGGTCGTCCGCCAGGAGCAGGCGGAAGCGGTAGTCGGGGAGGGTGGGGCTGATCAATCGGTCCAGATCCGACAGTCGCGGGGCGAGGGGACGTGGCCGCCACGTCAGGATCAGACGTGAACGGACGGTGTCGATTTCGGTCCACAATTCCGGGCTGGTGGGGTCTTCGCAGTGGGCCTCGGTGTAGTGTTGGGCGACGTGGAAGCTTAGTTCGTTGTATCCCGCCACCACCAGTTCCGGGGGGATTTCCAGATCCAGGACCTTGTGGGTGTCGGGGGGCGACAGATGGCGCTGGCCGATGGTGACGCCGTTGAGCCGGATCCGTATCTGGGAGCGTGACGCTATCAGGGCGTTGGAATGGGTGAAGTCGAGATGGAGGCGGACCGTCACGGGTCGATGGCGGTGGGAGAAGGGAAAGTGCAGGGTGTAGTCGGCGCGGGTGGTGCGCAGGAGGATGCGTTCCGGTCGGGTCATCATCTTCGCCAGGGGCAGGATGGTTCGGCCGTCGGCGAGCGCGGAAACGGAAACGGTCAACAAAAGCAGTCCCAGGGCCAAACCGGGAACGAGCCGTCGCCGTGGAGAACGGCGTCCGATGATTCGGGCGAGCAAGGCGCCGAGGTGCTCCCACGATTGGCGGAAGCCCTGGGCCATGAGAACGAGGAAGGCTTTCAGGATGCCGATGTCGCGGTCACGCCGCTGGAGGATGCGCTGCCAACGGGCGCTGTCGCCGTGGACCAGCAGGACGATGTCCCGGTAGTCCGCCAGGGATTGGGGCAAAGAAACGGACGCCGATCAAGGTTCCTCCTTCGCCTTCGGGCGTGCAGGTGACGAGTTCCACGTCGGTGCGCCAAACTTTTCGGTGGACGGGGTGGCTCAGTTCCAAAACGGCGGTTTTTCCCTGCGGCGCGAAGGTTCCTTCAGCCTTTAGGGAAGCCCCGCCGATGGAAAAATCCCGAATGCGGACACGCACCGCTCTTCCCCGGATCGACAGGGTAGCGGGCATGTCGTCCGCCGGCAAGCGAGGGGTACGGCGCCGCTGCCGTCGTTCATACAGGGCGCCGAGGGCGGCGATCAGGATGATCAGGTTGAAGCCGGCCCACAGCAGGGTGATCAGCGTCAGCGGCCGTTGGTCGGGAAACGCCTGCCAGCGCAGCCATCCTGCCGCCATACCGCCGAGGGTCAGCAGGATGAGCAGGTAGAAGGGGCCGGCCAACGGCGAGATGAAGTCGTGGTACAGCGCTTCCCCTTTGGGGGTGACGGTGAATCGGGGTTTGCGAGGGTGGCGCAGGGTGTCGATGATGGCCGGGAGGGAGAACAAGGACTGCATGGTTTCGTAGATCTCCGAGATCAGGAACCAGCGCACCCGACCGAACAGGTAATTGGCGGTGAGGGTCAGCGCCAGCAGGTAGGGCAGGGCGTAGAGGGCGATTTCCCGGACGCCGGCGTTGTAGATGTGCAGACCGAAATACAGATAGCAGAGGGGGGCGAGCAGGAACACCACCCGGGCGAGGGGAAAGAACCAGAACAGCATGCAATTGAGGTAACCCAGTTTTTGCCATCGCTTCAGTCCTTTCAGGCGCAGGGGGTTTTTCAGCAGGAGCAGCTGGACCATGCCTTGCGCCCAGCGTATCCGCTGTTTGACGAAGCTGGTGAAGGTTTCCGGCTGCAGACCGGAGATCATGGGCTTGAGCAGATAACGGGAGCGCCAGCCCCGCGCGTGCAGGGTGAGAGCGGTTTCCGCGTCCTCGGTGACCGAAAGGCCGGAAAAACCGCCGATTTCCATCAGCGCCCGGCGCCGGAGCACGGCGGCGGAGCCGCAGAAGAACGACGACTCCCAGAAATCCAGCCCGGGCTGAATGGCTTCGTAGAACATGTCGTTTTCCGCCGGCATGCGGTTGAATAGGGCCAGATTTTTTTCGATCGGATCGGGCGTGACGAAAAAATGCGGCGTTTGCACCAGGAAAAGGCGTTCGTCGGCGACGAAGTGGACGGCGGTGTGGCGCAGGAAGTCCACGGTGGGGATGTGGTCGCAGTCCAGTACCAGAACGAGTTCGCCGGCGGTTCTGGTCAAGGCGGCGTTGAGATTTCCCACTTTGGCGTGACGATTGTCCCGGCGGGTCAGATAGCGGCTCCCCGTGGCGGCGCACAATTCCCGCAGGGTTTGGGCCCTTCGCCGGGCCTTGGCGGCCTTCAGAGGGTCCGGATCGTGACGTTTTTCCCAGGTGCCGCCATCGTCGAGGAGATACACCTGGAACGTTCCGGGATAGTCCATGGCGGTGGCGGCGACCAGAGTCGCCTTGACCACTTCCACCGGTTCGTCGTAAGTGGGGATGAAGACGTCCACCGTGGGCCAAGATTCGACGGCACCGACCGGTCGACGGCGGATGGGTCGGGCGCTGACGAAGGCGCTCAGGGCGAACATCAGGATGCCGTAGCCTTCGGCCCCGTAGAGGGTCAGGGCGGCGACGAAGCTGGCGGGATCGTCGTAACCCAGGGTTTGGAAGGTGCGCCAGAAAAAATAGCGGGCCACCAGGAAACCCGCCAGGCCCAGAAAGGTAAGGCGCAGCCAGCCCAGACGCGGACGGCGGCGCATGATCAGTAGAACGGCGATCAGGCCACCGGCCAGCAGCCCCTGGAGAAGCCGATCCACGGGCAGCGAGGCCAGAAAGAGAAAGCAAAGAAGGCCAAGGCCCGCTGCGAGCCGGAGCGACCGGTGCGCTCGGGGGGACGGCCTTGCGTCCGGTCGATCGCGCCGGGTCGAGGAGGTGAGGATTTGTCCCGGTGGACGGGTTGTCAGATGTTCGTGTCTCATCGAAGGCAAGTATAGTCACTTCCATCCACTAGCCGATCGAGCGGTCGTGGGCTTTCGTCATTCCGGTGGCGTGGTCGAGGCGGTGCGTTTGGATTAAGCTTAAGAGTCTTTGGCTGCAATCGAGACCCTGGAGGAGGGGGAAACGCCATGACGAAATCCAGCGGAGAGGCCGCATCCACCATTGAGCGCTGGCTGCAACAGCGAGGCATCGACACCCGGAAGTGGAACAACCGTTTCGACCGCTTCGCCCGTTTCGCCGCCCGCTTGGCCGGCAGGCCGCTGGCCTTCAACGTCGCCATCGTCATCATCGCCGTCTGGGTGCTGAGCGGGCCGTTTTTCGGTTTCAGCGACACCTGGCAACTGATCATCAACACCGCCACCACCATCGTGACTTTTCTGATGGTGTTCATCATCCAACATACCCAGAACCGGGACACCGACGCCATCCAGCTCAAGCTGGACGAGCTCATCCGCGCCGTCGACACCGCGGAGAACAGGCTTCTGGACCTGGAGGAAATGGAGGAAGAAGAACTGGAGATCCTGCGCCAGCGCTACCTGGACCTGGCCCAGCGCGCCCGGGAAGAAATCCGAAAACGTCAGGAAGAAGACTGATCCGCTGTTCCCTGTCTATGCTTTCCACATGACGGTTCGAATCGTTTTCGCCATGATCGGAGAGAGCATCAAAGGGATCCGCCGTTTGATTCGCGGGGAACCGGTGGCCGTCGAGTGGCGGTAGGCGGCGTGCTGCAGGCGTACCTGAATTTTCTCCAGCGCCGGCGCTGGTGGATCGTCGGGCTGACCGTCGTTCTGGTGACGGTGCTCGGCAGCGGGGCGGTGTTTCTTCGCTTCACCACCGACTATCGGGTGTTTTTCGCGCCCGACGATCCGCGGTTGCAGATTCTCAACCGACTCCACGACACTTACACCAAGGACGACAACGTCCTGTTCGTTCTCACCCCGAAGGACGGCAGGATCTTCACCCGCAGGACCCTGGCCGACATCGCCTGGCTGACCGAGCAGGCTTGGCGCATGCCCTACGCCCAGCGGGTCGATTCGTTGCAGAACTTCCAATACACCTACGCCCGCGGCGACGAACTGGTGGTACGGGATCTTTACGACGACCCGCAGCGATTGAGCGAGGCCGACCTGGCCCGTCTCCAGGCCATCGCTCTGGCGGAACCCCTGCTGAAGAACCGCTTGATCTCCCCGGCCGCCGACGTGACCGGGGTCAACGTCAGCGTTCTGCTGCCGGGGGTGGATCTGGAGCACGAGGTGCCCCGGGTGGTGGCTCACGCTCGCCGGCTCGCCGAGGAACTGCGGCGCCGCGACCCTGACCTGGAAGTGCGCCTGACCGGCGGGGTGCTGATGAGCAACGCCTTTCCCGAGGCGTCCACCCACGATCTTCGCACCCTGATTCCGGCGATGTTCGCCCTGGTGTTCGCGGTGCTGTATCTGCTGCTGCGTTCTCTCGTCGCCACCCTGTGGGCCTTTCTCACCATCGCCTTCGCCATCGTCTCCACTATGGGGCTGGCGGGATGGCTCGGTTACACAGTTTCCCCTCCCTCGGCGGCGGCCCCCAACATCATCCTCACCGTGGCGGTGGCCGACTGCGTCCACGTGCTCACCGCCTTCCTGCTGACGTTGCAGGCGGGGTGGCTCAGCCCCGGGGAATGGCGGCACGTGCGTTTCGAAGCCGCCGCCGAGGCGCTGCGGCTCAACTGGATGCCGGTGTTCCTCACCAGCCTCACCACCGCCCTCGGGTTCCTCACCCTCAATTTCAGCGAGTCGCCGCCGTTCCGCGATCTCGGCAACCTCGCCGCCATGGGGGTGGGTTTCGCCTTTCTCTACACCTTGACTTTCCTGCCGGCCCTGATGCTGGCCTGTCCCTTGGAGGCGCCGCTCCGTGTTGGGCGGGGCCGCCAGGGCATGCGGACGCTGGCCCGTTTCGTGATCGCTCGCCGCCACGCCCTGCTGTGGGGCGGCGGGGTCGTGGTGCTGGCCCTGGCCGCCCAGGTGCCGAAGAATGAACTCAACGACGACCTGATCAAGTATTTCTCTGTCACCACGCCGTTTCGCCAGGACGCCGAATACGCCACCCGGCGCCTGACCGGCATGTACACCCTGGAATATTCCATCCGCGCCCGGGGGCGGGAGGGCATCACCGATCCGGCCTACCTCCGGGTGCTCGACGCCTTCGCCGCCTGGTTCCGGAAGCAGCCCGAAGTCATCCATGTCTACAGCGTTGCCGACATCTTCAAGCGCCTCAACCGCAACATGCACGGCGACGATCCGGCCTGGTACCGGATTCCCGAATCCCGCCGGCTGGCGGCCCAGTACCTGCTGCTCTACGAAATGTCGCTGCCGGAGGGGCTGGAGCTGACCGACCGTATCAACGTGGACAAGTCGGCCTCCCGCTTCACCGTCACCCTCAGGAATCTGTCCAGCAACGAGATCCTCGACCTGGAGTCCCGGGCCGCCCGGTGGCTGCGGGACAACGCCCCGGCGCACATGCGGGCGCCGGCCACCGGGCCCAACGTCCTCTTCGCCCACATCGGCCGCAGCAACATATACGGCATGCTGCTGGGGACGGCGGTGGCCTTCGCCGTGATCGCTCTCGTGCTGGTGGCGGCGCTGCGCTCCCCGGAACTGGGGCTGCTGAGCCTGATCCCCAACCTGGTTCCGGCCGTGACGGCCTTCGGCCTCTGGGCGTTGATCGACGGCCAGGTGAACATGGGCCTGTCGGTGGTGGCGGGGATGACCATGGGCATCGTGGTGGACGACACCGTCCACTTTCTCAGCAAATGGCGCCACGCCCGTGGTCGTCTCGGCCTGCCTGCCGCCGATAGCGTGGAATACGCCTTCGCCGGGGTGGGGATGGCGATGTGGATCACGTCGCTGGTGCTGGCGGCGGGGTTTTTGCTGCTGACCCTGTCGGATTTCCAGATCACCGCCCAGATGGGCCTTTTGACCGCCGTGACCATCGTGCTGGCCCTGGCGGCCGACTTCTTCTGGCTGCCGCCGCTGTTGTTGCTGGGTCGGGGCGAACGGCCGGACACCGTTGTCAGAAAATTTTACAAACTTTCCGGGTGAAGCCATGGAAAAGCGTCTATCTGCCATTCTCGTCCATTGTCTTCTGCTGCTGGGGGCGGCCATGCCGCTGTGGGCCGCGACGCCGGAGGAACGCGGCCTGGAGATCGCCCGCGAAGCCGACCGCCGCGACCAGGGGTGGGAGAGCTTCAGTGCCGATCTCACCATGGTGCTTCGCAACCGGGCGGGCGAGACCAGCGTGCGCCGCATCCGCGCCTTCAACCTAGAGGTGCCGGAAGACGGCGACAAGAGCCTTCTGGTGTTCCACAGCCCCGCCGACGTGGCCGGCACCAAATTCCTCACCTTTTCCCACAAGCATGGCGACGACGACCAGTGGCTCTACCTGCCGGCCCTCAAGCGGGTCAAGCGCATCTCGGCCGCCAACAAGGGCGGCGCCTTCATGGGCAGCGAGTTCTCCTACGAGGACATGAGCGCCCCGGAGCTGGAGAAGTTCACCTACCGCTGGCTGCGCGACGACGACTACAAGGGCCGCCGGGTCTTCGTCATCGAGCGCATCCCAGTGGACGAGCATTCCCTTTACAGCCGCCAGGTGGTGTGGATGGACCAGGAATTCTACATCCCCTGGAAGGTCGCCTATTACAACCGCCGCGGCGACCACCTCAAGACCCTGACCTACCACAAGTACAAGCGCTACCTGGGGCAATACTGGCGCCCGGGGCGGATG
>JALSGR010000117.1 GCA_026982635.1 Methylothermaceae bacterium
ACCCGGGAAAGCCTGGCGAGCAAGCGCCCTTATGTCGTGGTGGCGGCGTTCGTGATCGGCATGCTGCTGACCCCGCCCGACGTCATCTCCCAGACCTTGTTGGCCGTTCCCATGTGGCTGTTGTACGAACTGGGATTGCTGTTTTCGCGGCCTTTCGTGCCAGCGGAGTGAATTCCTTCTTTGCGACGAGGAGAGAAAACGTATGCGGAAAAATACCGGTTTCACCTTGATCGAACTGTTGATCGTCTTGGCCATTCTGGGCATGCTGGCGGCCTTCGTCGGTCCGCGCTTGATGAACGCCCTGGGCAAGGGGCAGGTCAAGACCACTCAGTCGCAGATCGAAATGCTGGCGACCGCCCTGGACAACTTCCGCCTCGACAACGGCCGCTATCCGACCCAGGAAGAGGGATTGGAAGCCCTGATCAAGGCACCGGAGGGGCTGCCCAACTGGAACGGCCCTTACCTGCGCAAGAACAAAGTGCCGGTGGACGCCTGGGGCAATCCCTTCCATTACGAAATCCCGCCCCGGCGCGGCGGGGTGGACTACGATCTCTATTCCCTCGGGGCCGACAACGCCGAAGGGGGGGAAGGGGAGAACGCCGATATCGGCAACTGGTGACCCGGATGGACCAGTTGGTTCTGCTGTTGCCTCTCTATCTTCTTTGTGGCGCGGTCGCCGGCCTGCTGGCCGGTTTGTTCGGCTTGGGGGGCGGCGTCATTCTGGTGCCGGCGCTGATGTGGCTGTTCGCCTGGCAGGGATTCGCGCCGGAAATTCTCGTCGTCACCGCCGTGGCCACGTCGTTGGCCACCATCGTGGTCACCGGCCTGTCCTCCGCCCTGGCGCATCATCGCCTGGGATCGTTGGACTGGCCGGTGACCCGGAATCTGCTCCCTGGTATCGTGGCCGGGGCCGTGGCCGGGGCCTGGCTGGCGGACCGGCTGCCGGGGATCTGGCTCAAGACCGCCTTCGCCGTCTATCTGCTGGTCGTGGCCCTGCAGATGGCCTGGCGCTGGCAGCCCAGGCCGGGAGCCCGTCCGCCCCGTCCGCTTTGGCTGACCGGCGCCGGCGGTGTTATCGGCCTGTTGGCGGCCATGCTGGGTATCGGTGGCGGGACGCTGACGGTTCCTTTGCTGGTGCGCTGGGCCCTGTCCATGCGCAGCGCCGTGGCGGTGTCCAGCGCGGCCGGCCTGCCCCTGGCCGCCGCCGGAACCGCCAGTTACGGAGTGCTCGGTTGGGATGCGCCTGGTCTGCCGGCCGGCAGCCTGGGGTACGTCTATCTGCCGGCCTTCCTGGGGATCGTCGCCACCAGCACCTTGCTCGCCCCCGTGGGGGCGGGGCTGGCCCACCGCTTGCCGGCGCGGACGCTCAAACGTCTGTTCGCCGCCGTGCTGGTTCTGATCGCCGTCAAGATGCTGTCCGGTGGCTGATCCGGTCGCCTTGGTCACCGGCGGGGCGCGCCGCATCGGTGCCGCCATCGTCGAGAACCTGCACGACGCCGGATTCAGGGTGGTGGTTCATTTTCGCAGCTCCCGGGATGCGGCATTGGCGTTGCGCCAGCGCCTCGAGGGTCGGCGGCCGGATTCGGTTCGGCTGATCGATGCCGATCTGGCCTCGGTGAGCGCCGTCGAGGCGCTGGCGGCCGAGGCGGTGGGCGCCTGGGGACGGCTCGACGTCGTCGTCAACAACGCCTCGGTCTTCTATCCCACGCCGTTGGGAGCGGTGAACGAGTCCCAGTGGGAGGATCTGCTGGCCAGTAACTTGAAGGCGCCGTTCTTCCTCTCCCAGGCTGCTTTCCCTCACTTGCGTCTCCGGCGTGGCTGCATCGTCAACATCACCGACGTCTATGGTCTCCGTCCCCGGCCGGGTTATCCGATCTACAGCGTCGCCAAGGCCGGCCTCACCGCCCTGACCCGGGCGCTGGCCTTGGAGATGGCACCGGACGTCCGGGTCAACGCCGTGGCGCCGGGGGCGATCCTGTGGCCGGAGCGTCCCGTCGCCGAAGCGGACAGGCAGGCCCTGCTCGACGCCATTCCACTGGGGCGGATGGGAATGGTGGCGGACGTGGTCCGGGCGGTGCGTTATCTGGTCTGCGACGCTCCCTACGTGACCGGGCAGGTGATCGCCGTGGACGGTGGCCGCAGTCTGTGAGCCGTATCCGGTTTGATGCAGCCTTCGAGGGCCGCTGGCAGATCAACCGAAATCTCGGGGAGGGATTTGGTGCCGAGGGGGAGACTCGAACTCCCACGGTGTTGCCACCACCAGATTTTGAGTCTGGCGCGTCTACCAGTTTCGCCACCTCGGCAGGTGAGGCACAATTATACTGATCCTCGACATTTCAAGCAAAAGATGCGTACTTCGGATTTTCATTACCACCTTCCCCGGGCGCTCATCGCCGCCGCCCCCTTGCCCGAACGCAGCGCGAGCCGCCTGCTGGTGCTGGACGGCGACACCGGTTCGGTCGCCGACCGCCGCTTCCGTGATCTCGTCGATCTGCTGGAACCGACCGATCTGCTGGTGTTCAACGATACCCGGGTGATTCCCGCTCGTCTTTACGGCCGGAAGGACAGCGGCGGTCGGGTGGAAATCCTCATCGAACGGCTGATGGCCGAAGATGTGGCTTTGGCGCACGTACGCGCCAGCAAGTCGCCGAAACCGGGGCGGATCATCGAGCTGGATCAGGGTTTCCGCTGCCGGGTGGAAGGACGGCGGGACGACCTGTTTCAACTGCGTTTCGAAGGGGCGCCCTTGCTGGAAATACTCGAGCGCGTCGGTCACGTGCCGTTGCCTCCCTACATCGACCGTCCCGATACCGAAACCGATCGGCAGCGTTACCAGACCGTCTTCGCCCGCCGGCCGGGGGCGGTGGCGGCACCGACCGCCGGACTGCATTTCGACGAAGCGCTTCTGGCCCGGCTTCGGGAAAAGGGCGTCGAGACCGCTTTCGTGACTCTCCACGTGGGCGCCGGGACCTTCCAGCCGGTTCGGGTCGAAAATCCTGCGGAACACCGCATGCACCAGGAGGTGTTCGCCGTTCCCGAAAGCGTGGTCGAGGCGGTCGCCCGAACCCGGCGCCGGGGTGGACGGGTGATCGCCGTCGGCACCACGGTGGTACGGAGTCTGGAATCGGCGGCCCATAGCGGAGAACTCCGCCC
>JALSGR010000118.1 GCA_026982635.1 Methylothermaceae bacterium
TGGCCGAGACGCTGAGGAATCTGTTCGAGCGGTTACTGGGCGCGTGAACGAGGCGCTCCTTCCGAGCGGCTTTCCCGATTACCGGGATCTGGTGTTGCTGCGCCAGAATCATCCGGCCTGGCGCCTGTTGGCCGCCGACCACGCCCCCTTGGTGCTGGCCTTCCTCCACGCCGCCTTCGTCGCTCCCAACCGCCGCGCCCTGCCACGGGAAACCTTGGTTTCCCTGCTGGAGGACCAGTTGTTCGAGCTGCGCCAGCAGCTTGGCGAGGATGCCTTTCCCAAGGCGGCCACCGCCTATCTGGACGACTGGGCCGGGGACGAACGCGGCTGGCTGCGCAAGTATTATCCCGAGGGCAGCGACGAGCCCCACTTCGACTTGACCCCGGCGGCGGTCCAGGCGCTGGACTGGGTCGGCAGCCTGCGGAAGCGCGCGTTCGTCGGCACCGAATCGCGTCTGATGCTGGTGTTCGAGCTGCTGCGGCAGATGGCCGAGGGCAGCGAGACCGATCCCAAGGTGCGCATCGCCGAGCTGGAACGCAAACGGGCGGAAATCGATGCCGAAATCGAACGCATCCGCGCCGGCGAGCTGGAACTGATGGATCCGGTCCGGTTGCGGGACCGCTTCCTGCAGATGCAGGACACCGCCCGCCGCCTGCTGGCGGATTTCCGCGCCGTGGAGCAGAATTTCCGCGATCTGGACCGCCGGGTGCGCGAGCGTATCGCCACCTGGGATCAGGGCAAGGGCGCCCTGCTGGAGGAGGTGTTCGGTCACACCGACGCCATCGCCGATTCCGACGAGGGGCGCAGCTTCCGGGCCTTCTGGGACTTCCTCATGGACCCGCGCCGCCAGGAGGAACTGACCACCCTGCTGGAGAAGATCCTCGATCTGGAGCCGATCCGCCGGCTCCGGCCCGACCGCCGACTGCGGCGCATCCATTACGACTGGCTCGAGGCCGGCGAGGCCACCCAGCGCACCGTCGCCCGCCTGTCGGAGCAATTGCGCCGCTGGCTCGACGACCAGACCTGGCTGGAGAACCGCCGCATCATGGCGCTGTTGCGCGAGATCGAGCACCATGCTCTAGCGGTCCGCGACGCCCCGCCCGGCGCACCCGATTTCATGACCGTGGATGCCCCCGCCCCGGCCATCGATCTGGTGATGGAGCGTCCCCTGTTCCAGCCCGCCTGCCACCCCCGCCTGGAAGAACAGGTGGTCCTGGAAGGGGAGGCCGAGGACCTGGACGCTGCCCTGTTCGAGCAGCGCTTCGTGGACCGGGCCGAGCTGGAAGCCCACGTCCGCCGCCTGCTCCAGGCCCGGTCCCAGGTTTCTCTGGCGCAAGTGGTGGCCGAACGTCCCTTGCGCCAAGGGTTGGCGGAGCTGTTGGCCTACCTGGAACTGGCCGAGGCCGACCCCAAGGCGGTGGTGGACGACGAGCGCCGCGAGACCATCGTCTGGACCGACGAGGCAGGCAGCGGCCGCAGAGCCTCGGTGCCCCTGATTCTGTTCTGCCGCTGAGGTCCTGGCGAAAGCTCCTCTCCCATTGTTTCCCTCCCTGGCCCTCCTCCGTTGGAGGGTAGGGTGGGGGGAAGAACCGCGCCATGGTGGCCCTGGCCGTCCGGGCCAACGCCGTCAACCTTGGAGGCGAAACGCTAGAGGAGCAGCGCCGGAACCGAGAAATGCTGGGCCGCTTTTGCCATGACTTCATCGGCGGTCACCAATTCGGCTTCTGCAAGCGCTGCGGCCGCCAAGTGCAAAGCATCCAAGGTTCGCAAGGCTGTCTTTTGGGTACACAACCAGTCCCGGGCCAGATGAAAATGTTCCCGATGAAGTTCCAGGACCTGATAGCATCCCCGGCGAATGTCCTCCATGAAGGCCGCCTGGATTTTGGCCGCCTCCTCGTTCTTCAATTCTCCCATCCTGACCAAACGTCCCAGTGCCGATGCGAATTCGGTTTCCGTCAAGAAGCTCAGGCAAACGGGATCATCCCCCGACGCGAGCAACAAAGCCTGTACCTGATCGCTGAGCGGTTCCGGACGATAGTAGGGGATGAGAGCGCTGGTGTCGAAATAGCGCATCAATCTCCCTCATCCCTGAGGGACCGGATGATGTCGACCGATGGTGTTTTGGCGGGGGTGATTCCCTGCCGGAAGGCGGAACGATCGGGGAAGCACGGAGGTTCGGTAATGCGAACGATCTTCGCGATCGCTTTTCCGCGGCGACAGACGATCACTTCTTCACCTTCGCTGACCGCATCCAGTAACTTGCTGAAGTGTTCCCGGGCTTCTTTGACACTGAAAGAACGCATCCTGGTGGATCCTAATAAGTTCGTAAAATGTACATTGAAATTGTACACTGAAAAGCCCGGCCCGGTTGCGCTTGTCAGTTGAATCCGCGTGGAACATGATGGAAGATGTCTTACCCCAGGTTCTGATCCCCCTGCTCAAAGGGGTCATTTATGCCGACGCCGACCCGGCGCGCTGGCAGAAGCTGCTCGACCTCCAGGCCCGAGTGCGCGAGGTGGTGGCCCTGCTGGGGCTGGAACTGGTGCTCGACGAGGCCGAAGGTCACGCCTTTTTGCGCCAGCGGGAGCCGGCTGAGGGGGAGGAACCGCTGCCGCGTCTGGTGCCGCGGCGGCCCCTGAGCATTCCGGTGAGCCTGCTGCTGGCCTTGCTGCGCCGCCGCCTGCTGGAATTCGACGCCTCCGGAGACGACACCCGCCTGGTGCTACACCGTGACGAGATCGCCGAGATGGTGCGGGTGTTTCTGCCGGAATCCAGCAACGAGGCCCGCGTGCTCGACCGTCTCGACCGCGATCTCAAGCGCATCGAGGAGATGGGTTTCCTGCGCCGCCTCAAGGGTCAGGACAACCTGTTCGAGGTGCAGCGCATTCTCAAGAGCTTCATCGACGCCCAGTGGCTGGGGGAATTCAATGAACGCCTGGCCGCCTACCGGCGGTATCTGGAGGAGGAGAACTGACATGGCCGCCCAAGCCGAACTGCTGCCCTTCGCCGCCAGTGACCGCCCCGGATTCCGCCTCCAGCGCCTGGAGGTGCTCAATTGGGGCACCTTTCACCAGCGGGTCTGGAAATTGGAACCCGGCGGAGCCGACCTGCTGCTCACCGGCGACATCGGCTCCGGCAA
>JALSGR010000119.1 GCA_026982635.1 Methylothermaceae bacterium
GCGGCCCGCTTGGCGTGGATCTCCAGCAGTTCGGCGGCCACGTCGCGGATGCGCTCCTGGGCCTTGCGGCGGATCTTTTTCCACTGGTCGCCGCCGAGGCGGTGGAGAGGCGCGTTCTCCACGTCGGCGCCGCTGTAGCGGCCGATCAGGTGCAGGTCGGCCACCGGCACGTAAAGCCGGTCGCCCTCGGCGTATTCCAGGGTCAGGAACTCGGTCTCGACCCCGCCCACTTCCAGGCGTTGCAACCCCCGGTAGCGCCCGACGCCGTGATCCCGGTGGACCACCGGTGCGCCGGGGGACAGTTCGCTCAGGTCGGCGATGAGGTTTTCGATTTCCCGGGCGTTGCCGGAGCGGCGAGGCTGGCGGACTCGTTCGCCGTAGAGCCGGGCTTCCGGGATGACGGCCAGCTTCGGTTCCTCGCTCCACAGGCCCTGTTCCAGGGGGGCGATAGCGATGCCCAGGTCCGGGCGCCGCTGGAGAAAGTCGGTCCAACCGTCGATGATCTGTGGTTTCAGGCCGAGTTTGCCCAGGGTTTCCAGCAGGGTTTCCCGCCGTCCCGGGCTTTCGGCGGTCAGCAGCACCGGTCCCCGATGGTCCGCCAGGAAGTCCTGCAACCGCCGGGCCGGTTGTTTCTTCTGTGGTTCCAGGGCGACGTCCGGCAGGAGACGGGTGGCGAAATCGACCTGGACAGGGGCGGTCGCGGGGGAAAACAGCTCGATGCGGGGATAGTCCTGCCAACGGCGTTGCAATTCCTCCGGCGGCAGGTAGAGGGTCTCCGGCGGCAGCGGCGGTCGATCCAGGTCGCCCCGGCGCAGCCGATAGCGGGTTTCGACTTCCCGGAAGAAATCCTCGCAGGCCGACGGTGCCGCGGCCAGCGCCACGATGGTCCGATCGGGCAGATAGTCGAACAGGGTTTCGGTCCGGTCGAGGAACAGGGGCAGGTAGTACTCGATCCCGCCGGGCAGAAAGCCGCTGCTCACGTCCTGGTAGAGGGGATTGGTTCCAGGAAGCTCCGGGAAGGCGGCCCGGAAGGCCCGGCGGAACCGCTTGATCGCCGCCGGGTCGGTCGGAAATTCCCGGCCGGGAAACAGCTCGAAGCATTCGATCCGGTCGATGGAGCGCTGGGTCTCGGGGTCGAAAGTGCGGATGGATTCGATCTCGTCGTCGAAGCGCTCGATCCGCAGGGGCCGGTCGCAGCCCATGGGAAACAGATCGACGATGGCGCCGCGGACGGCGAATTCCCCGTGCTGCTGGACCTGGGGGACGCATTGATAGCCGGACTCTTCCAGTTGCCGGCGCAAGGCCTCGACGTCCAGCGTTTCCCCCACCTTCACGGCCAGGCTGTTTCCGAGGACGTGGCGCCGGGGCGGCAGCCGCTGCATCAGGGTGGCGATGGGCGTGATCAGAACCCCCTGCCGGCTCTGCGGCAGCCGCGCCAAAGTGCGCAAGCGCTCGGAGACGATTTCCGGCAATGGGGAGAAGACGTCGTAGGGCAGCGTTTCCCAGTCGGGGAAGTGCAGCACCGGCGCCTCGCCTTCGAGGAAGAAGGCGATGTCCTGTTCCAGTTGGCGGGCGCTGTGGCTGTCGGGCGTCACCACCACGAAGAACCGCCGGGTGGCGGCGATGGCCCGGGCCAGGGCGAGAGGGATGGCGGTGCCCGCCAGTCCGCGCCAGTGCACCGACTGGCCCGCCTTTTCAGGGGTTGGGGGGTGAAGCGGAGATTGGGAAAGCGATTGTCGAGTGGTTGCCGTCATTGTGCGCTCGATCTGGACGAATTCGAAATTGGACGAAAAGGCGGGCAATTATATCCGCTGTCCGGTCACTTGGGCTTTTCCGTCGTCAGGCCGAGGGACAGCCAGGCCTGCATGCCGCCGCGGTACCATTTGATCTTGGCGGCGGGATAGCCCACGGACAGCAGCTGCTGGATGACCTCGTAAGAATCTGGGCTCCAGTAGCCGTTGCAGAAAAGCACCAGCGTTTTGGCGTCGCTGAAATCCCATTCGTCGCCGGTGCGTTTGGCGTTGAAATGTTTTTCCAGCAGGTGGGGCATTTTGTCCTGGAATTGTCCGTAGGGCAGGTTGATCGCCAGCGGAATCGTTTGCCGTTGGTACCATTCGTCGAGCCGGGTGTCGATCACCAGAACGTCGTCGCTTTGGGCGCTCTTTTGCAGAT
The DNA here is from genome assembly GCA_026982635.1 of Methylothermaceae bacterium. GTDB lineage: Bacteria > Pseudomonadota > Gammaproteobacteria > Methylococcales > Methylothermaceae > Methylohalobius. Next base: position 2,173 of record JALSGR010000119.1, read on the forward strand.
AGGCGATCAGTTCCAGTTCCCCCAGCGTTTCCACCCCCGGGGCGGCGACCAGGGGTTGAATGCAATAGGGCGGGCAGGGCCTCGACGTTTTGTCGAAAGGGGGCGGTATGGTGTTCGCCGGGTCCTGGATTCGTTCGATCACCACGGTTCGGTCGGCTTTGGTGATTTCGATGCGACCGATATGCTTGCTTAACTTGACGTGGATGCTCTCCCCGTTTTCCGTTTCCCCGGGGACAGCCGGTGACAAACCTGTCAAGAGAGTAAAATATATAAAACAATATCGAACCTTGGTGAGGAAGCTTTGGTTCATAGTATAATTATCAAGTCTTCTATATTACTATTAGATTTGGAGGTTGCTTTTACGTGGATATGCAAATCGAACAGATTGAAAGCCAGTTGGAATCTTTGTCGGAAGCGGAATTGCAAAAGGTATTGGAGGACACCCGCCGGCTTTTGGAGGAAAAACGAAAAAAACGGCAGGAGGAAGTCAAACGGCAAATTATCGAATTGGCCGACTCCGTGGGCCTGGAGGTGTCCTTCCGGGTGAAAGGGGAAAGCCGGGAAATTCGGCCCGTGCGTCGGCGAAGCAAGGCGGCGCCCAAATACCGCCATCCCACCGACCCGACGCTGACCTGGAGTGGGCGCGGCCAGATGCCCCGCTGGTTGCGGGATCTGGTGAACCAGGGCCACGACAAGGAAGAATTCCGCATCCGCGATTGAGCCCCTTTCTTTAGTCGTCGAGATAACGCCGGGTCAGGCCCGAGTAGGCGTCGATGCGCCGGTCGCGCAGGAAGGGCCAGATCCGGCGCACCTTTTCACCGCGTTTCCGGTCGAGACGGGCGAGCAGGACCACATAGTCCGATTCGTCGGTATGAGCGAGCAGTTCTCCCTGGGGTCCGGCGATGAAACTGTGGCCCCAGAAGCGGATCCCCGGAGTCCGCCGCTCGGGATCCGGTTCCAGAC
>JALSGR010000120.1 GCA_026982635.1 Methylothermaceae bacterium
GCACGCCCCTGCGCAGCCGGCTCGAAGCGCGATGTGGTCGATCGGGTTGCAGACGGACTCACCGGGGTGTGCGCCCGTTGGCACCGATCTTGAATTGACCACTGGTCAGAAGGGATCTCCCATGCGACGACTGACCCTGTTCCTGGCGTTCTCCGCCGCTTGTACCGCCACGGCCTGCGAGGCGCCCACCCGGCTGGCCGGCTGGAACGCGCGACAGCTCAAGATGGATGTTCGCGTGATTGACGAAGGCTCGCTCGCCGTGGACGTGTACGTTTTGGACGACCGCAAGCACGTCCTCTCCTGCCCCACGGCGCGGGACGATCTGCATGTGTTCATCGACGACGCCGAGCTCTCGGTAGACCCGGGCGGTTGGTACACCTCGTCCGAGGAGTACGTGAGCACCCGCGGGTGCCGGCCCTGGTCGGCCCGCGTCTTCCGGCCGGGTGAGCTCCCCATGGAAACCGGGGTGCCGTCGATCCTGAGTCTCGAGGATGACGACTCGCTGGTGGAGTTCGAGGTCCCCGGCCTCCGCTCGCCCCAGATCGTGCACTACACCGGGCGCGACGGCGGGCTCCTTCGGCCTGGCGCCGACATGGAGATGCACTTCGACGAGCCGTGGACACCGATTCTGGACTGGAGAGAACCCAGGATCAACCTCGATACTGACCAGTACAACTACACCGTCACCCTGACGGATCCCGGCGTGGAGCAGCTCGACGATGGGTATCCACACTGCCAACGGTAGTCGTCAGCCGATCCCCAGCGTGTGACCTTGCTTCATCGTCTTCCAGTTCTTCGGCGTCAGCTCGTGAACCCGGTTCGCCGGGTGATCAAGTAGGCGGTCGAGCACGTCGCGGAGGTACTCCCAGGGGTCCACATCTTGCAGCTTGCAGCTCCCGATCAACGTGTACACAGTTGCGGCGGCGTGTGCGCCGCCCTCGGAGCGGGAAAACAGCCAGTTCTTCCGGCCGACCACCGTTTGCCGCAGCATCAGCTCCGACAGATTGTTGTGCATCGGCAGCTCGCCGTGCTCCAAGAAGAGCCTCATCTCAGACTCTTGGTTGACCGCATACTTCAGGGCTTTGCCCAGGATCGACTCCGGCCTCTGGACCTGGGACAGCGCCTTCACCCACTCAAAGAAACCGTCGACCAGCGGGCGGCTGCGCACGTCGCGGACCGCGACGATCTCGGCGGCGGTGCTGCCCCAAATCTCCCGTTCGATCATGAACAGGTCGTGGAGGGTGCCGAGTGCGAGGTGCGCTTCGGCGGGGTGATGCTCCAGGGCCTTGTGGAAGTAGGTGCGCAAATGCGACCAACATCCAGCGCGATCGAGGTTTCGCTCGCGAACGACCTCGTTGAATTCAGAGCCACCGTCGACCAGCAGCAACCGACCCGCGAATCCTTCGAGCAACTCGTTGGGGAACTTGCCCGCCTTGGACTCGGTGAACGCATAGAACACCTGTTCTTGGTCGGTAAACGCCCACATTCGGCACTTGCGCAAGGCGCCATTGCCGCCGTCTTGGACCGGCATGCCGGTGTCGTCGCCCTGGAGCGCACTCGCCATCATCAAGTCGGCGCGGACGGCGTCGGCGACGATCTTGAGCAGGCCGCCGGCGGCACAAATCCACGCCGAGAGCGTATGCGAGCCGACCTCAAAGCCCTCGCGTTTCATGCGCTTGGCCTGCCGATTTGCGGGCATGTGGTCATCGAACTTATCGACGAGCGCCCTGGCGATCAGACCATTCGCCGCCATCGAGCGATCCAGCGCGTACGGCCCGGACGCGGTCAGCACGCCTTGGTCTGGACACCGCGGGCATGCGCATTTGTCGCGCGTCACGTCGTGAACCACGAAATGACCGGGGATCCAATCGATTCGAAAGGACTCGGCAGTGCCCAGATTCTTGAGTGGTCCACCGCAGCCTGCGCAGGTCGCTTCGGCAGCGGGACAATGAACAGGCACGGCAGGAAGATCGGCGAAATTCGAGCGGTTTCGGCGACGAGGGGTCTTGCCGCCGGACCGCTTGCGGCGAGCGGTTCGCTCGGTCGCTTCGTCATCGCTCTGCGGATCGACCACCGGAGCCCGCGGCGGTGGCGAAATCCCAGCGGGAAATGGCAGCATATCTTGTTCGGCCGGGACGTATCGCTGGGAGGCGGGGCGGGCGTGGCGGAGCTGGGCGAGCTCGAGCTGGTGAGCGAGGAACTCGGCCTTGCGTTGCACGGCCTCGAGCATGGCGTCGCGGGCGGCGAGCTGGGAATGGCTGTCGGTCAAAGCGGCCTGAAGCGACGCCATCTCGCGGCGGAGACGGGCGTTTTCATCGAGGATTTCAGCGAGACCTGCCATGCCTCCTCGTAACCCCAACGATCCGCTTTCGCACGCAATTATCTCGGATTCCATCGCCTCAATCTGCGGGCTTTGGAGAGGTCGATCCCCTCCATCAACGCAGCCAATTCGGCTTGGGTGACAGTGCCTCGATCGGCCTGCATTGGCGGCCACCGGAAGCGCCCCTTTTCCAGGCGCTTGTACAGCATGAGAAACCCTCCGTGCGTCCAGACGAGCATCTTGAGTCCGTTTCTGCGACGGTTCGCAAACACGAAAAGTGTGCCATCTAACGGCTCTTCTTTTAGGACGACTTCGCAGACCGCGGCGAGGCCGGCGATGCCTTTGCGAAAGTCAACGGGGTCGCGAGCGACGAGAATACGACGAGGAACGGGGATCACGCGAGGGCTTCCAGTACGCGGCGAACGAGCACCAGGTCAGTGTCGGGCTCGATGATCACGTGAGCTTCGAACTGGTTGAGCCGCAGGACGGCGTTGGCGACGGGGTCGGCGACGGACAAGGCGGTGAAGTGCGGCCCGCTGGACTGCGGGGCTTCGCGGTCGAGATTCCGGATCCGACCCTTCCACCACGTCAGCGTTCCGGGGCGTAGATCGTGGGCTTCAGCGAAGCTGCGAACGCTTTGGCCAGACGCGAGCTGCTCGGCGATGATGGCGCGCCAGCGTCGCGATGCGGGGGTCTCGGGCATCGGATCCTCCTGGATGGAGGAGGACTAGCTGGAGGCGGGTGGCGTGGAAGATGCCGGGGCTGTGTGGATACGTAGCAGCGCACGCTCTCCTTGATCGAA
>JALSGR010000121.1 GCA_026982635.1 Methylothermaceae bacterium
GCCGTCAGGAACGCATCCGGCGTCTGCGCATCAAGCAGATCGTGGTACAGCGTTTCAACGTCGAAGAAGAACTGCGCCAGCTGGAAGACGTCGACCGCTGGATCCAAGACCAGTTGCAACACCTGCCGCCGGATCTCCCCCCCGCCCGCCGCGCCCTGATCCACCTGCAGCTGCGGGAGGTCTGGCAGAACCGCAGAGAGGCCCTGCAGGCCCTGCAGCAGGAATACACCCGCCACCTGGGAATTCTGTCGGAAGTGGAGGCGGCGGAACGTCAGCTGTATCGGCTGGTGCGGAACTATCGCCGTTTTCTCGAGCGCCAGTTGATCTGGATTCCCTACCCCGACGAACCGGGCATCGTCCAGGCGGCCCTGAACGACCTGGCCGGTATGCTGTCACCGGGCACCTGGCATGGGTTCGGCAAGCGCCTGCTTTCCCTGCTCCGCACCGAGCCCGGATTGCCGCTGACGCTGGTCCTGATCGTCCTGCTCCTGGGGCGGGCGCGCTCCTGGATCGTCCGGGACATCCAGCGCCTGGGGCAGGCGACCCGCAGCATCCGCACCGACCGCTTTCGGAACACCCTAAAGGCCCTGGGCGAGACCCTCCTGCTCGCCGCGCCGACACCGCTGCTCCTCTTCGGCCTGGGCGTCTGGTTACAGCGCGTCGCCGTGGCGGACGAAGCCATGATTTCCCTGGCCGATGGTCTGTTGCTCGCCGCCAGACCCGCCGCCGGTTTCGGCCTGCTGCGCCAGATCTGCCGCCCCGACGGGCTGGCCCAGCGCCACCTGCGCTGGCTCCAGGTCACTCGGGAAAACCTTTGGACCCAGCTACGCTGGTTCCATCCCTGGGCGATCTTCTGCGCCTTCGTCGTCGGCGTCACCGACAGCCCCAATCTGACGCCGGCATCCCTGACCCTGGGGCGGCTGATCTTCGTGGTGTTTCTGCTCTCGGCGGCGATGGTGATCTGGAAATTGTGGCGCCGCCACGGCCCGATCATGCGCTGGCTGGCCGCTTCCCGACCCGGCTGGATCGTCACCTACCATCCGCTCTGGTTTCCCTTCGCCGTTCTCGTTCCGGTGGGACTGGCCCTGGCCGCGCTCGCCGGCTACTACTACGCCGCCTTCCATCTGACCGAAAAAGCGTTTCGCACCCTGTGGTTCTTCGTCTTCCTGATGTTGCTCAAGGATCTACTGTTGCGCTGGCTCTACGTCACCGAGCGGCGGTTGCGCTACCAGGAAATCCTGCGCAAACGGAGCGAACTGCAGGCGCAGAAAGGGGAGCAGAGCAGCGAGCTGCCGCCGGTGGAGGAACCGGAGGTCGATTTCGGCCGCCTGAGCGACCAAACCCGGCGACTGTTGCGAATCGGCTTCTTCAGCGCCGCCGTCGTCGGCCTCTGGCTGATCTGGCGGGACGCGATCCCGGCGCTGAACTTCCTCCAGCGCATCACCCTGCCCATGACCACCACCCGAGTGGTCGATGGCATCACCAAGGTCGTCCCGCTGACCCTGGCAGACGTGCTGACCGGCGTTCTGCTGGGCGTCCTGACCATGCTGGCGGCGAAAAACCTGCCCGGCCTGCTGGAATTCGCGATCCTGCGCCGCCTGCCCCTGGACCAGGGCGCCCGCTACGCCTGGAGCGCCCTGTCGCAATACCTGATCACCGCCGTCGGCATCTACGTCATCTTCACCTCCCTGGGGGTGCAATGGTCGGAGATCCAGTGGCTGATCGCCGCCCTCTCGGTGGGACTGGGTTTCGGGCTTCAGGAAGTGGTGGCCAACTTCGTCAGCGGCCTGATCCTCCTGTTCGAGCGCCCGATCCGGGTCGGCGACGTGGTCACCGTGGGCGACGTCACCGGCACCGTCTATCGGATTCACATCCGCGCCACCACCATCCTCAACTGGGACCGCCAGGAACTGGTGATTCCGAACAAAAACTTCATCACCGGCCAGTTCATCAACTGGACCCTGACCGATACCACCAATCGGATCGTGATCAAAATCGGGGTGGCCTACGGCTGCGACGTGGAACGGGCGATGGGGATCGTCATGGAGAGCGCCCGATCCCATCCGGAAGTCCTCGAGGATCCGCCCCCCCTGGTCACCTTCGAAGAATTCGGCGACGACGCCCTACTCATCGTCCTGCGGGCCTACCTCGGCACCCTGGACAACCGCCTTTCCACCATCACCGACCTGCACCGCCGGATCTACCGGAAACTGGCGGAGGCCGGGATCGAAATCGCCTTCCCCCAACGCGACGTCCACCTCGACAACAAAACGCCGCTGCAGGTGGTGGTGCGTCGGCCGGAAAGCGCCGGTCATTGATCCCGCCCTCCCGCATCGGCGAGCCAGGCGGTCACGGCGGCCAGTGCCTGGGCGAGATGGCGCCGGGCCGGTGCCGAAAGCGGCTCCCCCAGGCCGAAGCGTTCACCGCGGATCGTCACCAGCCAAGTGGCGGGCGGCGTCCGCCCCAGCACTTCCCGGTAGAGGGCCAGCAGCGCCGAGGGGCCGAGGGCGTGGGTGAAAACGCCGGCGTCACGAGCAGGTTGCAGACGCTCCCAGATGAAGGGCGCCGGCGTGGCGAGGCCGGCGTCCACCAGCAGCACCCGGTCGTGGTCCGCGAGATCGAAGACATGCTCAGGCTGCAACTGCAACGCGGCCAGCAGGGTCACACCGGCAGCCGCATGCTTTTCGAGCCGCGCCACCAGCTCGGGCCCCAGACCGTCGTCGCCGCGACCGGGATTGCCGTAACCGAGGATCAGCGTCTTCATGCCGCGGCGACGGTGCCGTCGCCGTGACGCACCAGACGCTGGAGCGTTTCCCCGGCGGCCGTCGCCAAGTCCACCACCAGCGGCATCTTGCCGATGGCGTGGGTGGCGCACGACAGGCAGGGATCGTAGGCGCGGATGGCGATCTCGATACGGTTGAGAAGCGCCTCGGTCAGACGGCGGCCGTCGAGATATTCCGCCGCCACTTGGCGGATGGCCTCGTTCATGGCGGTGTTGTTGTGGGTGGTGGAGACGATCAGGTTCGCCTTGGTCACCAGTCCGTCGTCGTCGATACGGTAATGATGGATCAACACCCCGCGGGGGGCCTCGATGACGCCGACACCTTCGTGGCACCGGCTTCCCCGGGTTTCCAGATCGCCGGCGTAGAGATCCGGGTCGGCCAACAGATCGCGGATCTTCTCGGCACAGTGGAGGATCTCGATCATCCGCGCCCAGTGATAAGCCAGCGACGCCTGCACCGGCAGCCCTCCGTCCAGCCGCAGAAATTCCCGCCGCGCCGCCTCGGCCTCGGGGGTGTCGATGAAATTACAGGTGTTGATCCGCGCCAGGGGGCCGACGCGGTACCAGCCCTCCTCCGGCCCCAGGGCAGCCAGATAGGGAAATTTCATGTAGCTCCACGCCTTGACCTGCTCGTGGATGTAGCCGGTGTAGTCCCGGTCGCGGAGGCCGTCGAAGAGAATCCGCCCGTCGTCGCCCCGCACCCGGATGCGGCCGTCGTAGAGTTCGTGACCGCCGTCCCCGGTCACCAGGGCCAGGAAATGGGAGCGGATGACAGCGAAGCGGCGGTGGTGATCGGCGTTGGCCAGATAAAGGGCACGGACCAGTTCCAGGCCGTTTCGCGCCCAGCGCAACACCTCGTCCAGCTGCGGCGCCAGCCGGTCCCGGTCGGCGGCGTCCAGATGCTTGTTCATGCCGCCGGGAATCGGACCGGTTCCGTGAATGCGCTTGCCGATCACCGCCCGGATCACCTCCTGACCGAACTTGCGCAGTTGGATGCCTTCCAGGACGATGTCGCGGAAGCGATCGCTGCACAACAGCGCCAGTACGTTGCGCTTCTCCGGGGTGCTGTCGAAGCCGAACAGCAGATCCGGGGAGGCCAGGTGGAAGAAATGCAGGGCGTGGGACTGGAGCACCTGGCCGTAATGGAGCAGGCGGCGCAGTTTCTCGGCGGCCGGGGGCAACGTCTCCACCCCCACCAGGCGGTCCACCGCCTTGGCGCCGGCGAGCAGGTGGCTCACGGGGCAAATGCCGCACAACCGCTGCACCAGCACCGGCACCTCCCAGTAGGGACGGCCCTGGATGAACTTCTCGAAGCCCCGGAATTCCACGATGTGGAGCCGGGCCTGGCGCACGTGGCCGGCCTCGTCGAGCAGGAGGGTCACTTTGCCGTGGCCTTCCACGCGGGTCACTGGATCGATGGCGACCCGGCGTAGATTCCCTGGATTTTCGGCGGTTTCCAGATGGCGGTAACGTCGTTCAGTCATAGCGAATCGACTCGCCGGACAATTGCGGTTCGTCACCCGCGATCAGGGCGGTCAGCACCGTCCAGAGGGTGTCGGCCGAGGGGGGACAGCCGGGAATGGCATAATCTACCTTCACCACCTCGTGAATCGGATGGACCTTGTCGAGCAGGAGCGGCAGTTCCGGATCGCCGGGAATCTTGGGATCGGTGACGCCGATGCCGGTGAGGAAGGCTTCTTCGAGACAGTCGCCCAGATCGTAGCGGTTGCGCAGCGCCGGAATACCGCCGTTGATGGCGCAGGCCCCGACGGCCACCAGGATTTTGCAGTGGCGGCGGAACTCGCGCAGCACCTCGACGTTCTCGGCATTGCACACCCCACCCTCGACGATGCCGATGTCGCACCGTTCGCAGCGCTTGACGTCACCGAGGGGGGAACGGTCGAAATCGGCGATCTCGGCCAGCGCCAGCAGGCGTTCGTCGATGTCCATGAACGACATGTGGCAACCGAAACAGCCGGCCAGGGAAGTGGTGGCGATGCGGACTCTGGGCTTCAAGGGACGGTCTCCCCTCCCGGCTGCGCCGGAACCATTCGACACCCTCGCTTTCGATACGCCGGCGTATTCGTCATCCCGATCTCGACTCCAACCGCTCCAGTACCCGTTGCAATACCGGAAAGTAACGTTTTTTGATCAGTTCGACGGCTTCCTGAGCCAGTTCTTCCCGGTAGGTGTGCGCCAGCAGGCTGCATTGTCTCAAAGCCTCCAACAGCACCTCTGCATCCGTCCGTTTCCGGCAGCAGGCCAGCCTCGAATGCTTGGCGAATCGTCTCACGCGGCGTGGCTACCGCATAACCTTCCTCCGAAAGCCAATCCTTCAGGGTCTTCCATGCCAATTCCAGGGAAAACTCGAACATTTGAACATTTGAATCAGGCCCGCCCGTTCCAGCTCGCTGTAGCGCTCTCGCCGGCAGGCCGCCTGCACCTGCGCCATGGCACGGGCGAAGCTTTCCATTCGCTGGCGCCAGCGGGATTCAGCCATTCCCTTCTCCCAGCAACGGCCGTTCCTCTTCGATGCTGACCTCGGCGATGGTCCGACGATCATACTTGCGCCGGCCGATCGGCACCCGGAAGGCGGTGTCGCGGAGGACGATCGCCCCCACCGGACAGATGCGAGCGGCCAAATCGCCGGCCTCCAATGCGCTGTCCCCCAGTCTGCCAGTGGGGGAATCGACCACCAGGCGGGTATGGATACCGCGGCCGGCCAGTTCGAAGACGTTCTTGCCCTCGGCGCGGCTGGCGCGCACGCACAGTTCACAGAAAATGCAGCGGTCGCGGTCGAGCAGCACCTCGGGATGACTGGCGTCGATGTCGCGGCGGGGATAGAAATGGGGATAATGGCTGTCGGTCATGCCGAGGTAATAACCCAGCGCCTGCAGCTCGCACTGGCCGCTCTTCTCGCACGAGGGACAGAAATGATTGCCTTCCACGAACAGCATCTGGGTCAGACGCCGGCGCAGGCGGCGCAGCTCATCCGAGTCGGACACCACTTCCTGACCCTCGGCGGTGGGAAAGGTACAGGCCGAACACAACCGGCCGTTGACTTTGACGGTGCACAGCTTGCAACTGCCGTGGGGAGGAAACCGGGGGTGCCAGCACAGATGCGGGATGTAGATCCCGGCGGCCAGCGCCGCCTCGATGATGGTCTGACCGGGCCGGAAGGGAATTTCCCGGCCGTCCAAGGTGAAACGGGTCATGGTCCTGCTCCCCTCCATCGATGCCAAGAAATCATCCCACAGCCCTGAGATCGGCGTAGGCCAGCATCAGCCACTTGACGCCCACCTCGTCGAAATCGACCTGCACCCGGGCGTTGCCTCCCTCCCCTTCGCAGCGGAGGACGACACCTTCGCCGAAGGCCGCGTGGACCACCCGTTGCCCCAGCCGCAAGCCGCCGGCCTCCCCGCTCCGGGAATCGGGCTCGAGCGAAGGACGGGCGACTCGACAGTGCCCGCGGACCTCCACCCGATGCTCGGAGGGAATTTCCCGCAGGAAACGGGATTCCCGGGGATAGGTCTCCCGGCCGTAGAGGCGGCGGCATTCGGCATAGGTCATGTACAGGCGTTCCATCGCCCGGGTCATGCCCACGTAGCACAAGCGGCGCTCCTCCTCCAGACGGGCACCGTCCTCCAGGGACTGGAGCGACGGAAACAACCCTTCCTCCATCCCCACCATGAAAACCAGAGGAAATTCGAGCCCCTTGGCGGCATGGAGGGTCATCAATTGCACGCTGTCTTCGTCCTCGCCAGCCTGGGTCTCGCCGGCTTCCAGGGCGGCGTTCACCAGGAAAGCTTCCAAGGGCGTCGAACCCTCGTCCTCGGCGCCGAGCGCCAGGGAGAACTGACGCGCGGCGTTGACCAATTCCCTGAGATTTTCCACCCGGGCCTCTCCCTGATCGCCCTTCTCCTTGCCGTAATGGTCCAACAGACCGGCATCCTCCACCACCCGCCTGACCTGATCGGCCAGGGACAGCGGGGCGACGGCCGCCGCCAGGGTCTCGATCGATTGCAGGAAGCGCGCCAGGGCGTTGCGGGCTCGGCCGGGCAGGGCCTGGGACCGGCACAGGCTCTCGGCCGCCCGCCACAGGGAAACGGAATCCGCCCGGGCCTGATCGCGCACCGCCTCCAGGGTGCGGGGACCGATGCCCCGGGTGGGCAGATTGACCACCCGCTCGAAGGAAGGATCGTCGTCGCGGTTGACGATCAGGCGCAGGTAGGCCAAGGCGCTTTTGATTTCCGCCCGTTCGAAGAAGCGCAGGCCACCGTAGACCCGATAGGGAATGCCGGCGGCCAGCAGTTGCTCTTCGAACAGGCGCGACTGGGCGTTGGAACGGTAGAGGATGGCGGCTTCGCGGCCGCGGCGCCCCTCCTCCAGCCATCGCTGGATCCGGCCAACCACGAACCGGGCCTCGTCCACGTCGTTGAAGGCGTTGTAGACGGCGATGGGCTCCCCCTGGCCGCCGGCGGTCCACAGCTTCTTGCCCAGCCGTCCCCGGTTGTGGGCGATCAGGGCGTTGGCGGCTCCGAGAATATGGCCGGTGGAACGGTAATTCTGCTCCAGCCGCACCAGGCGATGATTGGGGAAATCAGTCTGAAAGCGGCGCAGGTTTTCCACCCTGGCACCGCGCCAGCCGTAGATGGACTGATCGTCGTCGCCGACCACGAACAGGTTGTCCTGCCCCTCGGCCAACAGGCGGAGCCAGTCGTATTGAATGGTGTTGGTGTCCTGGAACTCGTCCACTAGGATATGGCCGAAACGGCGGCGGTAATGGGCCGATAGGTCCGGGCGGTCGCGCAGCACTTCCACGGTGCGCAGCAACAGTTCGCCGAAATCCACCAGGCCGGCTCGGCGGCACTGGTGTTCATAGGTACGGTAAATGTCAAGCATCTGGCGCTCGAACAGATCGCCGGCGCTCACCTGATCGGGACGCCGGCCTTCGTCCTTGTGGGCGTTGATGTACCACTGGATTTGCCGCGGGGGCCAGCGCCCCTCGTCCAGACGCATTTCCCGCAGAATCCGGCGGATCAGCCGATACTGGTCGTCGCTGTCGAGCACCTGGAAACCTTGCGGCAGGCCGGCTTCCTCGTGGTGACGCCGCAACAGGCGATGGGCCAGTCCGTGGAAGGTCCCCAGCCACATTCCCCGGGTGTCGATCCCCAGCAGGGCTTCCACCCGAGTGCGCATCTCCCGGGCGGCCTTGTTGGTGAAGGTCACGGCCATCAGAGCGTGGGGGCGCATGCCCGCCACTTGGATCAGCCAGGCGAGGCGATGAACCAGAACCCGGGTTTTGCCGCTGCCGGCGCCGGCCAGGATCAGCATCGGCTGCAGCGGCGCGCCGACCGCCTCGCGCTGGGCCTCGTTGAGCGGGTCGAGAATCGTCGAGATGTCCATGGGAAGGGATATTTTAACCAAGTTCGGCCCCAATATTTACGATATAATGAGTGCCAGTTTCACAACGACTTGCGGGGGAAAAGAGCAATGGAGTTCGACCTCAAACGCATGTTTCGATACGAACGCAACGTCGGCAACCAGGATCGGAAGATCCGCTACGGCGCCGGAATCCTGTCGATCCTCGTTTCCATCTTTCTGGGCAGCATTCCGTTGCTGCTGCTGGGCATCGCCCTGCTGGCGTCGGGCTATACCCGTTTCTGTCCGGCCTACGCCGCCATGGGCCGTAGCACCCTGCCGCCCTGCTGCGCCGGCAAGAAGAAAGAGGCCGAGGCACACGCCTGCTGCGGCGGGGAGAAAGCCGGGCAGCATTGACCGCCTTCGCCCATCCATTTTCTCGTTTCTTTCCCTCGTCCCGTTCCGATCGTTGCTATACTTGAACGAGATCGAGCGGGACTGAGGGCATCGTTCCATGCTGATTGCCGACATCATGACCCGCCGGGTCACGGCCGTCCACATGGACGCCAGTATCCGGCTGGTCAAAGGCATCTTTGAAGATTCGGGTTACCATCACCTGCCGGTGGTGGAGGGCAAGCGGGTGGTGGGACTCATCCACGACCGGGACGTGATGGAGATGATCAGCCCGTACGTGGGAACGCCATCGGAAACCGACCGCGATCGCGACACCATGAAGAAGCGAGCCCACCAGATCATGGTCCGCAATCCCCTCTGCGTCCGTCCGGAAACCTACATCGAGGCGGCAACGGCGCTGTTGCTGGAACACCACCTTTCCGCCCTGCCGGTGGTGAATCGGCACCGTATCCTGAAAGGGATCGTCACCTGGCGCGACCTGCTCCGCTATCACCTCGAACATCCCGGTCAATCGCGGCGCTGATACTCGCCTTCGATGATCCGGGGGCCGTCCCCCGGCGGACGCCGCTGACTCAACCAACGTTTGAGAATATAGCGGGCGATGCGGCGCCGAGTGGCGGGAAACAGGCACAGAAATCCCAGAAAATCGGTAAAGAAGCCCGGGGTCAGCAACAGGGCGCCCCCTACCAGCAGGATAGGCCCTTCGACGATCTCCAGCGCCGGGATCTTGCCCTGGGCCAGGCTTTGCTGCAGACGGAACCAGGTCTGGAAACCCTCGATGCGCAGCAACCAGGCCCCCACCACGGCGGTGAACACCACCATGGCGATGGTGGGCAGGGGGCCGATGACGGCGCCGACCACCAGAAGCAAGTAGATCTCGATCAGGGGAACGACGAGGAAAGCGAGAAAAAAGAGGCGGAATGGATTCATGGAATGGATTTATGATGGAATATTCGTCGCCACCATTATGACACTTTCCCCATGAGCACACACTACCGTCTGATCCTCTGCACCTGCCCGGACGGCGACTCCGCCGCCCGCCTGGCCCGCGGACTGGTGACGCGCCATCTTGCCGCCTGCGTCAACCTCGTTCCCGGCCTGACTTCCATCTACGCATGGAAAGGAAACATCGAAACCGATCAGGAAGTCCTGCTGCTCATCAAGAGCCGCAGCGACCGCTTCGAGGCCATCCAGGCTTTCATCCGGGCACATCATCCCTATGAACTTCCGGAGATCGTGGCGGTCCCCTTCGAGGAAGGCAGTCCCGGCTACCTGGCCTGGCTGGGCGACTGGCTCGATGCTTCCGACCGAATCTAACGATCCCGTTCCACCGATGCCCAGACACCCATCGTTTTCCGCCATGATCGGTTGGCTGTTCACCATCGCCTTGATGCTGGCGACAACCGCCCAGGCCGCCAATCCCCTCATGGACAAGCTCGGCCTGAGCCTGTTCCAGGACGAACTGCTGCCTGCCGACCGGGCCTTCCAGCTCCAGTACCGGGTGACCGGTCCCGACGTGCTGACACTGCGATGGCAGATCGCCGAGGGCTACTACCTGTACCGCCGGCAATTCCAGGTCCGTTCCCTGACACCCGGCGTCGAAACCGCTCCCCTGCAACTGCCGCCCGGAAAACCGAAGAAGGACCCCGAATTCGGCGCCACCGAGGTCTATTACCATCAGGTGGAGGCCCGCCTCCCTCTCGTGAAAAGACCGCCTAAAGCCACCGCGCTCACCCTAGAGGTCCGCTACCAGGGATGCGCCGAGCGCGGGATCTGCTATCCCCCCATCGTGAAATCCATTCGTCTCCAGTTGCCGGCGTCATCGTCCCAAGCCGGTGGCGTCGAAACCGCGCCAATGGCGGAACAGGACCGCATCGCCCGCGCCATCGGCACCCAGGGTTTCTGGCTCACCCTGGTTTCCTTCCTCGGCTTCGGCATCCTGCTGGCCTTCACTCCCTGCTGCTTTCCCATGCTGCCGATCCTGTCCGGGATCATCGTCGGCCACGGCCACCGGATCACCACCGTCCGGGCGTTCTTCCTCTCCCTGGCCTACGTGATCGCCTCGGCCCTGACCTACGCCACCTTCGGCCTGCTGGCGGGGCTGTTCGGCGCCAACCTGCAGGCGGCGTTCCAAAATCCCTGGATCGTCGCCACCTTCAGCGGGCTGTTCGTCCTCCTGGCCCTGTCCATGTTCGGCCTCTACGAACTGCAGATGCCCGCCGCCTGGCAGACCCGCCTCTCCCGGCTGCAGGGCCGGCACGGCGGCGGCCTGGTTCACGCCGCGGTCATGGGGGCCTTGTCGGCTCTGATCGTAGGTCCCTGCGTCGCCGCTCCCCTGGCCGGCGCTCTGATCTACATCGGTCAGACCGGGGACGCCGTCCTGGGCGGGGCGGCGCTGTTTTCCCTCGGCCTCGGCATGGGCCTGCCGCTGATCGCGGTCGGCACCTCGGCGGGGAAGCTGTTGCCCAAGGCCGGCCTGTGGATGAATACGGTGAAGGCGGTGTTCGGGGTGCTGATGCTGGGCGTGGCCATCTGGATGCTGGAGCGCATCCTGCCGCCCACGGTCACCCTGCTGCTGTGGGCCCTGTGGTTCATCGTCCCGGCGATTTACCTGGGCGCCGCCAGCCCCCTGCCGGAAAACGCCTCCCACGCCCGTCGGATCGGCAAGGCCCTGGGAGTGGTGATGCTGACCTATGGAATCTTGCTGCTGATCGGTCTGGCGGCCGGCAGCCGCGACGTGTTCCAGCCGCTGAAGGTGCTGACGGCGCGCACCGCCTCCCCCACGGCGACGCCGATCTTCCGTCCGGTGGCCTCGGTCACGGATCTTCAGCAGGCGCTCGCCGGCAACCCGGATCGGTGGGTCATGCTGGATTTCTATGCCGACTGGTGCGTCTCCTGCAAGGAGCTGGAACGGGAAACCTTCGCCGATCCCACCGTGGCGCGGACGCTCACAGGCCTTGTGACCCTGCGGGCCGACGTCACCGACAACGACCGGGAGCAGCGCCAACTGTTGCGCCGTTTCGGCCTGATCGGTCCCCCCGCGGTTCTGTTCTTCACGCCCCAGGGAGAGGAGTGCCGCGCCGCCCGCCTGATCGGATACGTTCCCCCACAGCAGTTCCTCGACCACCTCCAACGCCTGGAACGTCTCTGCTGAAAAGGAATCCGTCCCCTTCTGGACAACGCCTTTCCATTTCTTCACAATAACCGGGTTTTTTCCCGCTTTTCCATGCACGATGGCGCACATTACCGTACTCAACGGACCCAATCTCAATCTGCTCGGCAGCCGCGAACCCGAGGTCTATGGCACCACGACCCTGGCGGAGATCAAACAACGCCTGAAACAACGGGCCGATGACCACGGTTGCGGCCTCGACTTCTATCAAAGCAACGCCGAGCACGTCCTGGTCGATCATATCCATGAGGCCTGGCGCCGCCAGGTGGATTTCATCCTCATCAATCCAGGCGCCTACACCCACACCAGCATCGCCCTGCGCGACGCTTTCCTCGCCACCGGGATTCCGTTCATCGAGATTCATCTGTCCAACGTGCATGCCCGCGAACCTTTCCGGCGCCATTCCTATCTCGCCGACATCGCCCAGGGGGTGATCTGCGGCCTGGGTGCGGCGGGATACGAATTCGCCCTGGAGGCTGCCATCCACAAAATCAAAGAGACTTGAGGTTATGGACATCAGAAAAATAAAGAAGCTGCTAGAACTGCTGGAAGAATCGAGCATCGCCGAAATCGAAATCCACGAAGGGGAGGAGTCGGTCCGTATCACCCGGGTCAGCCAGACCCAGCAAACCATCGTCCAGGTCCCCAGCCCCCAGGCACCGTCATCCCCGCCACCCGCTCCCCCACCCGAGACGGCAGCGCCCACCGAGACCGAAGCCCCCCAGACCGAGGAGGAACTGAAAGGCCACGTCGTCCGTTCGCCCATGGTCGGCACCTTCTACCGCGCACCGGCCCCGGGCGCCAAGCCCTTCGTCGAAGTGGGCCAGCACGTCAACGTCGGCGACACGCTCTGTATCATCGAGGCCATGAAGATCCTCAATCAGATCGAGGCGGACAAGTCCGGCGTGGTCACCAAGATCCTGGTGGAAGACGGCCAGCCGGTGGAATACGGTCAACCGTTGTTCGTGATCGAATAAGCCGGGAGCCATCTCTATGCTCGACAAGATCGTCATCGCCAACCGGGGCGAGATCGCCCTGCGCATTCTCCGCGCCTGCCGGGAACTGGGAATCCGCACCGTCGCCGTCCACTCCGAGGCCGACCGCGACCTCAAACACGTGTTGATGGCCGACGAATCGGTCTGCATCGGCCCACCCCCCTCCTCCGACAGTTACCTCAACATCCCGGCCATCATCAGCGCCGCCGAGGTCACCGACGCCGTCGCCATCCATCCCGGCTACGGTTTTCTGTCAGAAAACGCCGACTTCGCCGAGCGGGTGATCCAGAGCGGCTTCACCTTCATCGGTCCGCGTCCGGAAACCATCCGCCTGATGGGGGACAAGATCTCCGCCAAGGAAGCCATGAAAAAAGCGGGCGTTCCCTGCGTGCCCGGCTCCGACGGCCCCCTGAGCGACGACATCGAGGAGAACCTGCGCCTGGCTCGGGACATCGGCTTTCCCGTCATCGTCAAGGCCGCCGCCGGCGGCGGCGGACGGGGCATGCGGGTGGTGCACTCGGAAGCGGCCCTGGCCAACGCCATCACTATCACCCGAAGCGAGGCCCGCAGCGCCTTCGGCAGCGACGAGCTGTACATGGAGAAATTCCTGGAAAAACCGCGCCACATCGAAATCCAGGTCCTGGCCGACAGCCACGGTAACGTCATCCACCTGGGGGAACGCGACTGCTCCATGCAGCGCCGGCACCAGAAAGTCATCGAGGAGGCCCCGGCACCGGGCATCACCGAACAGCAGCGCCGCGACATCGGCGAGCGCTGTGTCCAGGCGTGCAAGGAGATCGGCTACCTGGGGGCCGGCACCTTCGAGTTCCTCTACGAGGACGGGGAATTCTACTTCATCGAGATGAACACCCGGATCCAGGTGGAACACCCAGTCACCGAGATGGTCACCGGCGTGGATCTGGTCAAGGAGCAGATCCGCATCGCCGCCGGACTACCGCTGTCCTACACCCAGGACGACATCGTCCTCCGCGGCCATGCGGTGGAATGCCGCATCAACGCCGAGGACCCGGAGACCTTCATGCCCTCCCCCGGCCCCATCGAACAGCTGCATCTGCCCGGCGGTCCCGGCGTCCGCGTGGACACCCACATCTACGCCGGCTACAAGGTGCCGCCCTACTACGATTCCATGATCGGCAAGCTCATCACCCACGGCGAGAATCGCGACAGCGCCCTGGCGCGCATGCGCACCGCCCTGAGCGAAACCATCATCACCGGCATCCAGACCAACGTGCCGCTCCACCTGCGCATCGTCAACGACAGCGCCTTCCGCGCCGGCGGCCAGACCATTCACTACCTGGAAGATCTGCTCGGCCTGCGTGACTGATCCGGTGTCCTGGCGCCAACTGAGCTTTTCCCTGCCCGCCGAGCTGGCGGAAACGGTCAGCGAACGGCTGGAAAACCTCGGTGCCCAAGCGGTGACCTTCACCGAAGGGGAAAACGAAGCCCTGTTCGAGCCTGCCCCGGGGGAAACGCCGCTGTGGCGGCGTCCCCGGGCCACCGCTCTGTTCGACGAGTCCATCGACACCCAGACCATCGCCGCCATGCTGCAGGCGGAATTCCCGGATCTCCAGGACTGGCGCCACGACACCCTGGAAGACCAGCCCTGGGAACGGGCCTGGCTGGAACACTTCCGTCCCCTGAACTTCGGTCGGCTGTGGGTAGTTCCCAGCGGCTGGACAGCCCCGGATCCCGACGCCGTCCGCCTGATCCTGGACCCGGGGCTGGCCTTCGGCACCGGCACCCATCCCACCACCGCCCTGTGCCTGGAATGGCTCGCCGGCGCCGACCTGCAAGGCAAAACCGTGGTGGACTATGGCTGCGGCTCGGGCATCCTCGCCGTCGCCGCCCTGCTGCTGGGCGCCGATAGGGTGATAGCCTGCGACATCGATCCCCAGGCCCTGAGCGCCACCCGCGCCAACGCCGCCAAGAACCGGGTGGCCGAACGGCTGCTTTGCCGCTATCCTGAAGAGATGCCAGCCATCGATGCCGACGTGGTCGTGGCCAACATCCTGGCCGAACCGCTGATCCGCCTGGCGCCGGTCCTGTCCGCCCTGGTCCGGCCGGGAGGATGGCTGGTTTTGTCAGGCCTGCTGCGTCACCAAGGGGAAAGCGTGATCCGGGCCTATGGAGACGCTTTCCGCTTCGACCTCCCGGCGCTTCGGGAAGACTGGATCCGGCTCTGCGGCCGTAAAGAGGAACAAGGACGAGTCGAACACGCATGACGACCGATACCTTCCCATCGGCGGCACCATCCCTCCAGATGCCCCCCGCTTTCTGGCGCACCGGTAATGTCGTGCTGGGCCTGATGCTGATCGCCCAGCTGATCTGGCTCGAAGCTCCACGCCTGGCCCAGGATCCGGAGATGCGCCCCCTGCTGGAAACCGTCTGCCGCTGGCTTGCCTGCCGCCTGCCCCCTTTCCGCGACCTTGACCGGATCAAGGTGGTGGATCGGGGTCTTTATCCCGTCAAGACGCCCGGTGGCGGCCTCGAATTCTATCTGGCCATGGTCAACCAGTCTCCTTTCCCCCACCCTTTTCCCCGCCTCAGGCTGACCCTGACCGCCCTCGACGGCACCCCCGTCGGCCGGCGCGTTTTCGGGCCGGACGCCTATCTGACTCCACCCCGGCCAGCGCGGATGCCGGTTCAGAAGACGGTGTTCGTCCGCCTGCGTCTGGCACCGCCGGCCCGGCCGGTAGGCGGCTTTCAGTTCGAGTTCCTGCCATGACACTGCCTCGACTGCGCCTGAAACCCCGCGAAGACCGGCGCCTGCGCCAGGGGCACCTGTGGGTGTTCAGCAACGAGGTGGACAGCGGCGCCACCCCGCTGAAACAGTTCCAGCCCGGTGAGGTGGTGGTCATCGAAGACGCCGGCGGCCGGGCGGTGGGCGTCGGCTACGTCAATCCCAACACCCTCATCTGCGCCCGGCTGCTGAGCCGCGATCCGGATGAAACCATCGACCGGGATTTCTGGCAGCGCCGCCTGGAACAGGCCTTGGAGTGGCGCCGGCGCCGTTTTCCGACACCCCACTACCGTCTGGTCCACGGCGAAGGGGATTGGCTGCCGGGCCTGGTGGTCGACCGCTTCGGGGACGTGTGCGTGGTTCAGCTCAACACCGCCGGCGTCGAGCGCCACCGCAGCGACATCCTCGCCGCCCTCGACCGCCTCCTGGCTCCGCGGACCATCGTGCTGCGCAACGACAGCCCGGCCCGAGCGCTGGAAGGACTGGCCAGCGAGGTGGAAACCCTCGGCGCGCCGGTGGACACCGTGACCGTCGAGGAAAACGGCCTTCGCTTCCTCGTCGATCCCGTCGGCGGCCAGAAGACCGGCTGGTTCTTCGACCACCGCGACAACCGTGCCCGCGCCGCCGCCCTGGCCGACGGCGCCCGGGTCCTGGATCTGTTCTGTTACACCGGCGCCTGGGCCGTCCAGGCGGCCGCCGCCGGCGCCCGGGCAGTGGTCGCCGTGGACAGCGCCGCCCCCGCCCTGGCACTGGCGCGGGAAAACGCCCGCCTCAACGGGGTCGCCGACCGCATCGCCTGGATCCAGGGGGACGTCTTCGACCGGCTCAAGGAGCTGAAGCGGGAACGGCGGCGCTTCGACCTGGTCATCGCCGACCCGCCCGCCTTCGTCAAACGGCGCCGCGATCTCGCCAAGGGCATCGAGGGCTACCGCCGCCTCAACAAACTGGCCCTGGCCCGGACCGATGCCGGCGGCGTCCTGGTGAGCTGTAGTTGCTCCCATCACCTGGAAGCCGACCGCCTGCGCCAACTGGTCGTCGGGGCCGCCGCCGGCGTCGGCCGCACCGGCGCCCTGTTCGCCCGGGGCGGCCAGGCCCCCGATCACCCGGTCCATCCGGCGATCCCGGAAACCGACTACCTCAAGGCCCAGTTCTATCGCATCCTGCCATGGCCGTGAAATCCCCCCGCATCGAGATCGAATACTGCACCCGCTGCAACTTCCTGTTCCGCTCCGCCTGGCTGGCCCAGGAATTGCTTAATACATTCGCCGAGGAACTGGGTGAAGTCGCCCTCCAGCCCGGCGGCAGCGGCGTTTTCGTCGTCCGCCTCGACGGCCGCATTCTGTGGGACCGGCGGCGGGAGGGGCGATTTCCCGAGGCCAAGGAACTCAAACAACGGGTCCGCGACCTGATCGCCCCGGCCAAACCGCTGGGCCACAGCGACCGCTGAAGCGACGAAAATACGTCATATGCCCCAGAGCGAACCGAAACAATCCGACATTTGCCCCATCAGCGTGGTGCTGCCGGCGAAGAACGAAGCCGCCGCCCTGCCCGCGCTGATCCCGAAGATCCGTGCCGTCCTCCCCGAGGCAGAGATCCTGGTGGTGGACGACGGCTCCGACGACGGCACCGGCGAGGTCGCCGCCTCCCTCGGCGCCCGCGTCGTCCGCCATCCCTACAGCATGGGTAACGGCGCCGCCGTCAAAGCGGGGGCCCGGGCCGCCCGCGGAAAAGTGCTGGTCTTCATGGACGCCGACGGCCAGCACGATCCCGCCGACATCCCCCGGCTGCTGGCGAAACTCGACGAGGGCTATCGTATGGTGGTCGGCGCCCGCCATCCCCGTTCCCAGGCGTCCTGGCTGCGGCGCTTCGCCAACGCCTTCTACAACCGCCTGGCCTCGGTGATGACCGGTTACCGCATCGAGGACCTGACCTCCGGTTTCCGCGCCGCCGACGCCGAAGCCTTCCGCAAGTTTCTCTACCTGCTGCCCAACGGTTTCTCCTATCCCACCACCAGCACCATGGCCTTCTTCCGCGCCGGCTTTCCGGTGGCCTACGTTCCCATCCACGCAGGCAAGCGGCAAAACGACAGCCGCAGCCACATCCACCTGGTGCGCGACGGGCTGCGGTTTTTCATCATCATCCTCAAGATCGGCGCCCTGTTCTCCCCCATGCGCTTGTTCCTGCCCGTCAGCGGCCTGATCTTCGCCACCGGCCTGGGCTACTACGGCTACACCTACTGGGCCTGGCACAAACTGACCAACATGTCGGTGATCCTGTTCCTCGGCAGCCTGTTCGTGTTCATGATGGGCATCGTCTCGGAACAGATCTCCTCCCTGCACTACCGCTTCCATGAATGAAAGCCCTCTGGCTCACTTCCAGCTTCCCGCGCCATCCCCGCGACAGCGCCTCGGTCTTCCTCCGCCATCTGGCCCGGGCGCTGCAGCGGGAAGGCGTGGAAATCCACGTCCTGATGCCGGATCATCCTGACATCGCCCCCGACGACGCTCCCATCCGCCGACACCCGTTCCGTTACGCTTTCCCCAGGCACCGGCAGCAGTTGGCCTACGGCTCCGGCATCCTCCCCAATCTGCGCCGAAACCCCAGGCTGTATCGGCAAATCCCCGGTTTCCTGGCCGCCATGACTTGGAAAGCCCAGCACCTGTGCCGGCAGCTGCGCCCCGACCTCGTCCACGCCCACTGGATCTTGCCCCAGGGCAGCATCGCCGTGCTGCTCGGTAGCCGTTTCGACGTGCCGACCCTGGTCACCGCCCACGGCGGCGACGCCTTCGCCCTCCAGGGCGGCGTGCTGCCAGCACTCAAACGCTGGACTTTGAACCGGGCCGATGCCTGGACCAGCAACACCGCCGCCACCGCGACCGCCGCCGGCGCCTCCCGGCCGGCGATCGTCATCCCGATGGGGGTCGAATTCGATCGCTTCGCCGACGGCGATCCCGGCAACCTGATTCCGCTGAAGGCCGGACGACCACTGATCCTGTTCGTCGGCCGCCTGGTGGAAAAGAAAGGCGTGGGCGACCTGCTCGACGCCTTCGCCCGCCTGGGCCCGGCGCTCGACTGCCGGCTGTGGATCGTCGGCGACGGGGAGCAGCGGCCTGTGCTGGAGGCGAAAGCCAGACGGCTGGGCCTCGGCGAAAACGTCCGCTTCTGGGGGCGGCGACCCCATCAAGAACTACCCGCCTTCTACGCCGCCGCCGATCTGTTCGTCGCCCCTTCGGTCACCGACCGCCGTGGCGACACCGAAGGCCAGGGGGTGGTGTTCCTGGAAGCGATGGCCAGCGCCACCGCCGTCATCGCCACCCACACCGGCGGCATCGAGGAAGTGATCGAGGACGGCCGCCACGGCCTGCTCGTCGAACCGGGCGATCCTCATGCCCTGGCCGCCGCCATGACACGCCTGCTGTGCGATGACGATCTGCGACGCCGCCTGGCCTGGGAGGGGCGATGTCAAGCCCGCAGCTACGACTGGGCGGTGATCGGCCGCCGCTTCGCCGAACTGTACCGACAATTGATCGAACAGAAACGGTGCTAGCTCTTATCCGTCTTCGGCTCCTGCCCCCACTCATTGAAGTATAATTGAACCTCAGACCAGCCCATTGATTCTGGAGACATTCCGTGTCATCTTCCGTCCTCGACCTGTACGACAAACTGCGCACCGCCCCCAACGACGAGGCCCGCGCCCGCATCATCGCCGAGGCGTTCGAAGCCCTTGAAGAACGCTATCCTCATCTTGGGGACATGGCCACCCGTACCCACCTGGGCGAGACCGAACTGCGGCTGATCAAGGAAATCGAGCAAGTAAGAGCCGACCTGACCAAAGAAATCGAGCAGGTAAGAGCCGAGCTCAAACTGGAAATCGAACAGGTGCGCTCCGATCTCAGGCTGGAGATCGAGAAAAACCGGACTGAAATCGAACAACTACGGGCCGACCTGACCAAAGAAATCGAACAAAACCGCACCGAAATCGAAAAGGTACGCGCCGATCTCACCAAGGAAATCGAAAAGACCCGTGCCGACCTGAAGGTGGAAAT
>JALSGR010000122.1 GCA_026982635.1 Methylothermaceae bacterium
AGGGCGATGGCGGTCGCCATCAGGGCCTGGAACGGCTGGTTGTAGAGATAGACGTTGTAGGGAGACAGCGCCTTCCGGCGGATGACGTTGATCAGGTAACCGCAGCCCTCGGCCAGCTTGTCCTGCAGCGCCGCCCGCTGGGCCAGGGTAAGATGGGGATACAGCCAATCGTAGACCTGGGCCAGGGGCATGGCCTGCTCGTGCCCGCGGAAGGTGAACTTCAAGGCCAGCAAACGGCGCACCACCCGGTCGAAATCGATGGCTTCCGGGCTCACCAGGCCCACCAGGGCGACGGCCCGGAAATCGCCGCCGCCCCCGCCGGCCCGGCGCTGCTGAACTCGGAGAAATTCCCGGTGACGGCGCCGCAGCGTCCAGATGTCCGCCTCCGACGGTGCCGGCAGGCGTGGATGGCGGAAGCGGAAGGCGGGCAAATCCGGAGGCGGCAGTTGATCGGGCCGCGGCAGCAGGCGCTCCCCGGCATCGTCGAAGGAAACCGCCCGGACCTGAAACCGGGAAGCCACGAACCCGCCCAGCAGCACCGCCCCCAGCAATCCCGCCCCTATCACCCAGCCGAGGCGGAAACGATTCTCCGCAGGCGCGGGGGACACAGGAGCGGGTGTCGGCACCACCCCATCGGTCCCACCGCTCCAGCGCCAGCCCCACCACCAGCCCAACAGCGCCATCAGGACGTCGGTCACGTCCGCATAACGGCCGGGAATGGACTGCTGCTTCCATTCCAGGAAGAACGCCCAGCCGCCGACCACTGCCAAACCCAACCACAGGCCGGCACGCGCCCGGGGAAACAGCAGGCGGGCGAAGAAGGCCGCCCCCAGATAAGGCCAGATCCCCAGCAACAGGTCGATGAGGCCGGTCAGACTACCCTGGTGGCCGGCGAAAGGCACCCAATTGAACGGACGGACCGCCAGACTGGGACCGGTGCCGATCGCCAAGGCATCCAGGGCCCGCCCGGCGAACAGCGCCGCAATACCCATCCAGGCCCACCCCCGGCCGGGCAACGGACCGCTCACCAATCCCAGAGCCCCCAGGGCGGCGGCCAACCCCAGCACGGCTTCGGCCTCCAGGCGGCGCCCCACCACCGGCACCTTCAGCGCCAGGACACCGGCGAGCACCAGCGCGGCGATGCGCCGGCCCGGAACCGCCGGTTGGAGCACGAAACGGGCCACCAGACCGAGGGCGAACAGATCGAGACCATCGGCCGTCGCTTCGGTCCATACGATGCCCGAAGGCGACTGCAGCGCCCGCCACACCGGCTTGACGCCGTGCCAGAGATTGCCGGGATCCAGGGAAGGGACCAGCGGGGTCAGCTCCGACAAGGCCCACAGGCCCACCGCCGCCGCGCCCAGTTCGGCCCATGCCCCGGGCCTGAGATAGCGGGCGCGTCCCTGACGCAAGATCTCCCCCACGGGACCGGTCCGCACCGACAACGCCGCCACCGCGCCGGCGATGGTCCCCAGGGTGTTGAACAGGATGTCGCCGATGGAGGTCACCCGGCCGGGAATGTACAACTGCAAAGCCTCCAGCAGGGTGGACCATCCCGCGCCGACCAGGGCCGCCAAGACCAACGCCGTCCGGAATCCTGCCGGCGTCACCGCCCGGATCAGCAGCCAACCGACGGGGACGTAGACCAGAAAGTTCACCACCACGTCCGAGAGGGACCAGGTGGCCACGGCGGCCCGCCAGTCCCACAGGCGCGACCAGCGCACCGGCGCGCTCCAGTCGATACCGCGCAGGGGATAGAGGGTGCCGTAGGCCAGCAAAGCCAGATAGGCCAAGACCTGCCAGCGATGCCGCCATTTCGCCGTCATGCCACCATCCTCAGATGGTGCGGCCGCAACCCGCTCACCAGCAACGTGACGCCATAGACAACGATGCCCAACGCCACGGCGGCGATCAGCGCCGGCAACCGTTCCAGCGCCGTCATGGCGGTCCACGGCCAGATCCTAGCCCAAAGGTAGAGACATCCCCCCATCGCTCCGTTGGCCAGCGCCACCCGCGACAGTAGACTCCACCAACCCGGCCGCGGCCGGTAGACCCCCTCCCGCCTCAGACGCCGAAGCAGCAGCGCACCGTTGACGCAGGCCGCCAGGGAAGTCGCCAGTGCCAGACCGGCATGGGCCAGCAGACCGATCAGGGCCAGATTCAGGGTCACGTTGACCACCATCGCCACCACCCCGAAACGTACCGGAGTGCGAGTGTCCTGGCGCGAGGTGAAACCGGGCACCAGGATCTTCACCAGGATGAAGCCGATCAGGCCGACGGAGTAGGCGGTCAGGCTCAGGGAAGCCATGTGGACGTCGTGGGCGGTGAAGGAACGGTACTGGAACAGAGTCGCCAGGATCGGTTCGGCCAACACCCCCAACCCCACCGCCGCCGGCAGGCCGATGAGCACCACCCAGCGCAACGCCCAGTCGATGGCGTGGGAGAAACGCTCCCGCCTTCCGGCGGCCCAGTCCTTGGAGAGGTTGGGCAGGATCACCGTGGCCAGGGCGATGCCGAACACTCCTAAGGGAAACTCCACCAGCCGGTCGGAATAGTAGAGCCAGGAGATGCTGCCGTGGGGCAGGAACGAGGCCAGCAGCGTGTCGATCAACAGGTTGATCTGGGTCACCGACACCCCGAACAGGGCCGGCAGCATCAATCTGAGAATCTTCCTCACGCCTGGATCGTGGAACCCCCAGCGCAGACGGGGAAGCAGACGCAACCGCCACAGGGCCGGGAACTGAAACGCCAGCTGCAGGGCGCCGGCGGCGAACACCCCCCAGGCCAGAGCAGTGACCGGCTCGGGCAGCCGGGGCGCCAGCCACAGGGCGGCGGAGATCAGGGAAAGATTGAGCAGGACCGGGGTGAAGGCGGGCACGGCGAAGCGGTTGAAGGTGTTGAGAATGCTGCCGGCCAGGGCGGTGGAGGCGATGAAAAAGAGATACGGGAAGGTGATGCGCAGCATCGTCACCGCCAATTGGTAGGCATGGCCGTGCCAGGCGAATCCGGGAGCGAACGCCAGAATGACCCACGGCGCGCCGGCCACCCCCAGCACCGTCACCCCCATCAACACCAACGCCAGGGAGCCGGCGGTGCGGTCGAGAAAGGACCGCAATTCCTGGCGGCTGCGCCGTTCCTTGTATTCCGCCAGCACCGGTACGAACGCCTGGGAAAAAGCGCCCTCGGCGAACAGGCGGCGGAGAAAATTGGGGATTTTGAAGGCGACGAAGAAGGCATCGGTCGCCGCGTCGGCGCCGAAGACCATGGCGATCACCACGTCGCGCAGAAAACCGAGAACGCGGGAAATCAGGGTCATGCCGCCGACGACGGCGGTGGATCGGAACAGACGACGGCTCAAGGATGGAACCCGCTCGATGAAAGCATGGCAGTATACGGCTTGAAAAACTCCAGGAACACCCCTACCTGTCTGTTAGAATTTTATGTTTCCGCTTCCAATTTCCCAAGGACCCGTCATGCCCATCAGTGCCGAACGCGAAGATACCGAACGACATCTGAAAATCCTCACCGCCGACCTGGAGACCGGCAAACTGACCGAGATCCAGCAGTTGCTCCAGGCCCTGACCCCGGCGGAAATCGCCGACCTGATCGAAGCTCTCAAACCGAAGGACCGCCTGGTGATCTGGCGCATGCTGCCGGCCGACATCGCCGGCGAGGTTCTGGTGGAACTCCACGAGGAGGTACGCGCCGGCCTGATCCAGGCGATCGAGAAGACCGATGCCGAAGACCTGGTGGAAGCGGCGGAAGCCCTCGACCCGGACGATCTGGCCGACATCGTCGAAGATCTGCCGGAAACCGTCCGCGACCGGGTGGTCCAGGCTCTGAGCCGACACGATCGGGGCCGTCTGGAACGGGTCCTCACCTACCCCGAGGACACCGCCGGCAACCTGATGCACACCGACACCATCACCGTGCGTCCGGACGTGACCCTGGACGTGGTGCTGCGCTATCTGCGCCAGCGGGGTGAGTTGCCGGATCTGACCGACAGCCTGTACGTGGTCGACAAGGACGACAAACTGATCGGCGTCCTGCCCCTGTCGGTGCTGCTCACCAGCGATCCTAGCAAAACCGTGCGCGAATTGATGCTCACCGACGTGGAAGCCATCCCGGCCACGTTGCCGGCTTCCGACGTCGCCCTGTTGTTCGAACACCACGACTGGGTCTCGGCCCCGGTGGTGGACCCAGAAGGAAGGCTGGTGGGGCGGATCACCGTCGACGACGTAGTCGACGTGATCCGGGACGAGGCCGAGCACACCATCATGAGCAGCGCCGGCCTTTCCGAAGAGACCGACATGTTCGCCCCGGTCAAGGAAAGCGCCAAGAAACGCGCCGTGTGGCTCGGGGTCAACCTGATCACCGCCTTTCTCGCCGCCTGGGTCATCGGCCTGTTCGAGGACACCATCCAGAAGGAAGTGGCCCTGGCGGTGCTGATGCCGATCGTCGCCAGCATGGGCGGAATCGCCGGCACCCAGACTCAGACCTTGGTAATCCGGGCCCTGGCCCTGAAACAGATCGGCATGGCCAACGTGTGGACGCTGTTGACCAAGGAAATCGCCATCGGCCTGATCAACGGGGCCATCTGGGCGGTGGTGGTCGGCATCATTGCTGCGATCTGGTTCCAGGCCCTTCACATCGGCCTGCTCATCGCCGCCGCCATGGTCATCAATCTGCTGTGCGCCGCCTTCGCCGGGGTCACCATTCCCCTGCTCCTGCACAAGCTCGGCATCGATCCGGCCCTGGCCGGCGGCGTGGTGTTGACCACCGTCACCGACGTGGTCGGTTTCATGGCGTTCCTGGGGCTGGCGACCTGGTGGTTGTTTTAAGTAAGGAGGTGGCAAGATGAGCGGAGGTAAGTTTTTCATCATCCTGGGACTCATCCTGCTGGTGATGGGGCTGATCCTAACCTACACGCCGGGGCTGCTGAGCTGGTTCGGCCGGCTGCCCGGGGACATCCGCATCCAGGACGAACACAAATTCATCTTCATCCCCATCACTTCCATGATCATCGTCAGTCTGATTCTGACCCTGATCGTCAATCTCATCCTGAGACGGTGAAGCCGGAAGCCCGCCCCGGCACCTATGTCCTCTGGCTCCGCTGCACCACGGAAGGCGAACGCCCGATCGGCAGACTGGGAATCCTCCTGCTGCAACCGGGCTACTACGCCTACGTCGGCAGCGCCTTCGGTCCCGGCGGACTCGGCGCCCGGATCCGCCGCCACCTGCGGAAATCGAAACCGCGCCACTGGCACATCGATCATCTGCGCTGCGTCACCGACGTCGAAGCGATCTGGTACGCCCACGGCTCTCGTTCCCTGGAACACCGATGGGCCGAACGACTGGGCCGGTCGCCGGGGGCGCGGATTCCCCTACCCGGCTTTGGCAGCTCCGATTGCCGCTGTGCGACCCACTTGTTTCACTTCGAGGAGATGCCGCAGCCCTTCCGGGAAGCGGAGCTGCGGCACCTGGATCCGGAATGACGGCGTCAGGCGGCCTGCACCGGAATGGCGTGGCCGGTACGGACGATACGGTTGCGTTCGTCGAGGTAGATCAAGGTGGGTTTGAAGCCGGTCAGCTCGCTCTGATCGAGCATGGCATAGGCGCAGATGATGACGACGTCCCCCGGGGTCGCCAGACGGGCGGCGGCGCCGTTGACGGAAATGATCCCGGAACCGGCTTCGGCGCGGATGGCGTAGGTGACGAAACGCTCCCCGTTGTTGAGGTTGTAAATGTGGATCTGTTCGTACTCGCGGATGCCGGCCCGGTCGAGCAGATCCCCGTCGATGGCACAGGAACCCTCGTACAACAGTTCCGCGTGCGTCACCCGGGCCTGGTGCAGCTTTGCCTTGAGCATGGTCACGTGCATGATTGGCAACCCGGCAGTGAAAAGGTTGAGCATTATCCCCCATCGCCCTTTCGCCTTCAACCCGACCGCCCGTCCGGAAGCCCGGCCCGAAACCGCAGCGCCAGAATCCCCAAAGGAAGGTAGGCCGCCAGGGCGGCAGCCCAGCCCCACTGGGGAAAGCGGGCGGCCAGCCAGGCCAGGGGCAGCAACCACACCAGATTGACCAGCCCTACCAGCATCGTGACGCACTTGTGCCCCAGGCGCCGGGCAAGATGCTGATAGGCGTGACTGCTGTGGGCCTGCCACCAACGGTCTCCCCGAAGAATACGACGCCCCAGGGTCAAGCTGGCGTCGGTGACGAACACCGCCAACAGGATCAGCCAGCTCCACCGGCCGACCGCTTCGCCCTCACCACCCACGACCAACATCCCCATCACGAATCCGAGAAAACCGCTGCCGACGTCCCCCATGAATATCCGCGCCGGCGGCCAGTTCCAGACCAGAAACCCACCACAGGCGGCGGCCAGCGTCAACAGCCAGGCGGCCAGATGGGAGTCGCCGCCGAACCCCGCGATCACGACCCCGCCGAGAGCGACGGTCACCGCCTCCACCGCCGCCAGACCGTCGATACCATCCATGAAATTGTAGAGGTTGACCAACCAGACCCAGGACAGGAGCGCGACCCAAGCCCATACGCCGACCGGCGTTTCCAAGGCCCCCAGCGTCGCGGCGCCGACCGCCGCCACCTGAACCAGCAGGCGCCAGCGCACCGGCAACGACTTCAAGTCGTCCCACAAGCCGACGGCGGCGATGGGAATCCCCCCCACCCAGAGGGTCTGCAACGCCGGGGAACCGAGAAAACCCAGGACATGCAGCGCCAGCGACGCCGCCAGAAGGACCACCACGATGGCCAGTCCGCCCCCACGGGGGGTCGGGATGCGGTGGGCGCTGCGGCTGCCGGGAAAATCCAGGACGCC
Source organism: Methylothermaceae bacterium (assembly GCA_026982635.1). GTDB lineage: Bacteria > Pseudomonadota > Gammaproteobacteria > Methylococcales > Methylothermaceae > Methylohalobius. The sequence continues at coordinate 6,838 of JALSGR010000122.1, forward strand.
CAGCCTCAGGGCCAGGGAACGGCACATTCCGGTGAGCGACCATCCGAGAAAAAAAGCGGCGCCGGGCAGCAGCGCCAGCCAGACCGATCCAGTCACCATTCATCCCTCGCCAATCTTGAACCCGGCTCATAAGATAGCCCTTTACCGCCAGCCGCATCCAGGGAGCCGCCGGCGATTGACTTGCCTGGCCCGACTCGGGGAGAATGTTTGATTTTTTCCAGGGCGCTGAAAATGGCTCGCAGCGACGACATTCTGGTCAAGATCCGGGGGCTGGTCTTCTCCCACGGGCGGCGGCGCATTTTCGACGGCATCGACATGGACATTCGCCGCGGCGCCGTGACCGCCATCATGGGCCCCTCCGGGACCGGAAAAACTACGTTGCTGAAACTGATCGGGGGGCAGCTGAAGCCCCGCAGCGGTACCGTCGAAGTCGACGGCCACGATGTCCACCGCCTGTCGCGCAGCGATCTTTACCGGTTGCGCAAGCGCATGGGCATGTTGTTTCAGAGCGGCGCCCTGCTCACCGACCTGAACGTGTTCGAAAACGTGGCCTTCCCGCTGCGGGAACACACCGATCTGCCCGAGTCGATGATCCGCTCCCTGGTCCTGATGAAACTGGAGGCCGTCGGCCTGCGCGGCGCCCGCGAGCTGATGCCGGCCCAGCTTTCCGGCGGCATGGCCCGGCGGGTGGCGCTGGCCCGCGCCATCGCCCTCGATCCCATGATGATCATGTACGACGAGCCCTTTACCGGCCAGGATCCCATTTCCATGGGGGTGCTGGTGAAACTGATCCGCACCCTCAACGACGCCCTGGGGCTGACCAGCATCGTGGTTTCCCACGACGTCGCCGAGACCGCGTCGATCTCCGATTACATCTACGTTCTTTCCGGCGGCAGGATCGTCGGCCAGGGCACGCCCGACGAGCTGCGCCGCAGCGACTCCCCCTGGGTGCGCCAGTTCATGGACGGCCTGCCGGACGGCCCGGTCCCCTTCCATTATCCGGCGCCCGACTACCGGGAGGACCTGCTGCGATGACCGCTCCGTTGCAGCGGCTCGGCGCCGCCTCCCTGAACGTCTTCGCCAAACTGGGGCGCGCCAATCTGTTTCTGGCGTTGGCCTTGACCGGAATACCGGAGATTTTGCGCCGCCCCGGCCTGTTGATCCGCCAGATGTACGTGGTGGGGGTGCTGAGCGTCCTGCTGATCGCGCTTTCCGGCCTGTTCGTCGGCATGGTGCTGGGATTGCAGGGATACAACGTCCTTTCAGACTTCGGTGCCGAGGAATCCCTGGGGGTCATGGTGGCTGCCTCCCTGGTGCGGGAACTGGGGCCGGTGGTCACCGCCCTGCTGTTTTCCGGGCGGGCCGGCTCCGCCCTGACCGCCGAAATCGGCCTGATGAAGGCCACCGAACAACTGTCCGGCATGGAGATGATGGCGGTCGATCCCATGAAACGGGTGATCACCCCCCGCCTGTTCGCCGGGATTCTTTCCATGCCGCTGCTGGCCGGACTGTTCACCTACATCGGGATCTACGGCGGTTATTTCGTCGGCGTGTCGCTGCTGGGCGTGGACGAAGGCTCGTTCTGGTCGCAGATGCAGGCCGCCATCGACTTCAGGGAGGACCTGGTCAACAGCGTCATCAAGAGCCTGGCTTTCGGCGTCATCGTGACCTGGATCGCTGTGTTCGAGGGTTACGATGCCGTCCCGACCTCGGAGGGAGTGAGCCGGGCGACCACCCGTTCGGTGGTCTATTCCGCCTTTGCGGTGCTGGGTTCCGACTTCGTCCTGACCGCACTGATGTTTGGAGAATAACTTCATGGACAATTCCCGAATCGTCGAAATCTGGGTCGGCGTGTTCGTCGCCATCGGCCTGGGCGCCCTGTTCCTGCTGGCGATGGAGGTGAGCAACCTGGCCGAATTCCGCGAACAGAAGACCGGTTACCGTCTCCTAGCCCGTTTCAGCAACATCGGTACCCTGAAGGTGCGCTCCCCAGTCAAGATCGCCGGGGTCACCATCGGCCGCGTCGCCGCCATCCACCTCGATCCCGAGCAATACCAAGCGGTGGTTGAGATGCGCATCCAGCCGCAGTACAAACTGCCCGACGACAGCATCGCCAGCATCTACACGTCCGGGTTGCTGGGGGAGCAGTACGTCGCCATCGAAGCCGGGGGCAGCCCGGAATTTCTGGAAGACGGCGACGAGATCGAAATCACCCAGTCCGCCTTGGTGCTGGAGGAGCTGATCGGCAAATTCCTGGTCAAGACCACGGAAGAGAGCGGCCCGAAAGAATGACGCCCACCCTGAAAGAAACCGCGCCCGGCCGTTTCCGCCTCGACGGCGATCTGACCTTCGCCACCGTGGCTTCGCTCTGGCGCCGGTCCCGCCGCCGGTTCGCCGACCTGTCCGGCCGCGTCGTCATCGATCTAGCGGGGGTGCGGCAGGCCGACAGCGCCGCCCTCGCCCTGCTGGTCGAATGGCTGCGCCTGTCCCGGGAGCGGGACCTGCAGCTCACCTTCACCCACCTCCCGGAACCGCTCCGCCCCATGGTTCACGCTTACGATCTCGACGCGGTGCTGCCGGCCCATGGATAAGATACGCATCCGCGGCGGCAGGCCGCTGACGGGGGAAGTCGGCATTTCCGGCGCCAAGAACGCGGCCCTGCCCATTCTCGCCGCCGCCCTGCTGGCCCAAGGGCCGGTCACGATCGAAAACGTGCCCGATCTGCGCGACATCACCACCATGCTGGCGCTGCTCAAAGGCATGGGGGTCCGCTGTTCGCGCCGGGAAGGCCGGGTCGAGGTGGACGCCGGTGCCATCGCCTCTCCCCTCGCCTCCTACGAACTGGTGCGCACCATGCGGGCTTCCATCCTGGTGCTGGGTCCCCTGCTGGCGCGCTGCGGCGAGGCGGTGGTCTCGTTGCCTGGTGGCTGTGCCATCGGCGCCCGGCCGGTGGATCTCCATCTCAAGGGCTTGATGGCCATGGGGGCCGAGATCCGGGTGGAGGGCGGCTACATCCACGCCAGGGCGCCTCGTCTCCGGGGCTGCCGCCTGGTGCTCGACCAGGTGACCGTGACCGGCACGGAAAACCTGCTGATGGCCGCGGTACTGGCCCAAGGCCGGACCGTCATCGAAAACGCCGCCCGGGAACCGGAGGTCGCCGACCTGGCCCGCTTCCTCGTGCGCTTGGGCGCCAAAATCTCCGGCATCGGCAGCGACGTCCTGATCGTCGAAGGTGTCGACGGCCTCGACGGCGCCGGCACCCGCTACCCGGTCATGCCGGACCGGATCGAGACCGGCACCTATCTGACCGCGGCGGCGATCACCGGGGGCAGCGTCCGCACCACCGCCACCCGCCCGGACCTGCTCGACGCGGTGGTGAAAAAACTGGAGGAGGCCGGCGCCCGCATCGCCAGCGGGACGGACTGGATCGAGCTGACCATGCCGCGCCGCCCCCGGGCGGTTTCCTTCCACACCGCCCCCTATCCCGGCTTTCCCACCGACATGCAAGCCCAGTTGATGGCGCTCAACTGCCTGGCCGAGGGGGTCGGGGTGATCACCGAAACCATCTTCGAAAACCGCTTCATGCACGTATTGGAATTGCGCCGCCTCGGCGCCCAGATCGCGGTGGAAGGCCACACCGCCATCTGCACCGGGGTCGAACGCCTGACCGGCGCCCCGGTGATGGCCACCGATCTGCGCGCCTCCGCCAGCCTGGTACTGGCGGGCCTGGCCGCCGAGGGTGAAACCCTGATCGATCGCATTTATCATATCGACCGCGGCTACGAACACATCGAAACCAAACTGGCTAGCCTGGGCGCCGACATCCAACGCATTCACGCATCGACGGACGACACGACATGCTGACCATCGCCGTATCCAAGGGCCGCATCTACCGGGAGGCGCTGCCCCTGCTCGCCGCCGCCGGCATCGAACCCGCCTGCGACCCCGAAACCTCCAGAAAATTGATTCTCTCCACCAACCGCGACGACGTCCGCCTGCTCGTCATCCGCGCCACCGACGTGCCCACCTATGTGGAATACGGGGCCGCCGACCTAGGAATCGCCGGCAAGGACGTCCTGGTGGAACACGGCGCCGAAGGGCTCTACGAACCCCTGGACCTGGGCATCGCCCGCTGCCGGATGATGACCGCCGGCCGGGCCGGCCGAACCTGGCACGGGCGCCGCATCCGAGTGGCGACCAAATACGTCCGCACCGCCAGGCGCTTCTTCGCCGAACGGGGAGTGCAGGCGGAAATCATCAAACTGTACGGTTCCATGGAACTGGCCCCCCTGGTGAGACTGGCCGACTGTATCGTCGACCTGGTGGACACCGGCAACACCCTGCGGGCCAACGGCCTGGAACCCCGGGACCTCATCATGGAAATCAGTTCCCGTCTGATCGTCAACAAGGTGGCCATGAAGATGAAGCACGCCCGGATCAAAGCCCTCATCGCCGATCTCGAAACCGCCGTCAACCCAACGGAGGCCGCATGAACCTATCCATTCGCCGACTGGACAGCCGTCAGGACAACTTCGACACCCAACTGGAACGACTGCTGCACTGGCAGACGGAAACCGACCCGGCCGTCCAGCAGACCGTGCTGGCGATCCTGGAGCGGGTGCGCCGCGATGGGGATGCGGCGGTGCTGGAATACACCCGGCGTTTCGACCAGGTCGAGGCAAACCACCTGGCGGAACTGGAGGTGCCGCAGGACAGGCTGGAACTGGCCTTGGCGGCGATTCCCAAGGAGCGGCTGCTTGCCCTGGAAACGGCCGCCGAACGGATCCGGAGCCACGCCGAGCACCAAAAGCTGCAGCCGTGGCAATACCGGGACGATCTCGGCAACCTGCTCGGCCAGAAGATCACCCCCCTGGACCGGGTGGGGCTGTACGTACCCGGTGGCAGAGCGGCCTATCCCTCGTCGGTGCTGATGAACGCCATTCCCGCCAAGGTGGCCGGCGTCGGCGAACTGATCATGACGGTACCGGCACCCGGCGGCGAGCTCAACGATCTGGTCCTGGCCGCCGCCGCCATCGCCCGGGTGGACCGCATCTTCCAAATCGGCGGGGCCCAGGCGGTGGCGGCGCTGGCCTACGGCACCGAGACCATCCCCCGGGTGGACAAGATCGTCGGTCCCGGCAACATCTACGTGGCCACCGCCAAGAAGCTGGTCTTCGGCCAGGTGGGGATCGACATGGTCGCCGGCCCCTCGGAGATCCTGATCATCGCCGACGGCGCCACCGATCCCGACTGGATCGCCATGGACCTGTTCTCCCAGGCCGAGCACGACGAGGACGCCCAGGCGATCCTGCTCACGCCCGACCCCGATTACCTCGAAGCGGTGGCGGCCAGCATCGAGCGTCTGCTGCCCGGCATGGAACGGCGGGAGATCATCGCGGCGGCCCTGGAGAGACGCGGCGCCCTGATCCGGGTCGGGGATCTGGCCGAGGCCTGCGCCCTCGCCAACCGCATCGCCCCGGAACACCTGGAGCTGTCCGTGGCCGAACCCGAAGCCCTGTTGCCGGACATCCGTCACGCCGGGGCCGTGTTTCTCGGCTCCTACACCGCTGAGGCCCTGGGCGACTACTGCGCCGGCCCCAATCACGTGCTCCCCACCGGCGGAACGGCGCGGTTCTCCTCCCCCCTGGGGGTGTACGATTTTCAAAAGCGCACCTCGGTGATCGGTTGCACCCGGGAAGGCGCCTCTCCCCTGGCGGAAACCGCTCGGATCCTGGCGCTCGGGGAGGGCCTGACCGCCCATGCCCGTTCCGCCGCCTACCGGATCGAGTCATGACGCCGGAACGATTTTTCCGTCCCGACATCCTGGCGGCTTCCGCCTATCACGTCCCCGCGTTCGAGGGGGCGGTCAAACTGGACGCTATGGAAAATCCCTATCCCTGGCCGGCGGAGATGGTGGACGCCTGGCTCGACCATCTGCGCCGCGCCCGTCCCAACCGTTATCCCGATCCCCAAGCGCCGGCCCTGAAGGCGGCGCTGCGCCGTTTCGCCGCGATCCCCGACTGCGCCGAACTGCTGCTGGGGAACGGCTCCGACGAAATCATCCTGATCCTGCTCACCGCCCTGGTGGGTCAGCCCGACGCCAAGGTGATGGCCCCGGAACCCACCTTCGTGATGTACCGGGAAATCGCCCGCTGGCTCGACATCCCCTTCGTGGGCGTTCCGTTGCGGCCCGATTTCAGCCTCGACCCCAAGGCCATGCTGGCCGCCGTCGAACAGCACCGTCCCCGGATCGTGTTCATCGCCTATCCCAACAATCCCACCGGGAACCTGTTCGACACCGACGTCATCGAGACCCTCATCGCCCGCACCCCGGGACTGGTGGTGGTGGACGAAGCTTACGCCCCTTTCGCCCAGGCCAGCTTCATGGACCGCCTGGAGACCCACGACAATCTGCTCGTCCTGCGCACGCTCTCCAAACTGGGGCTGGCCGGCCTGCGCCTGGGGTATCTAGTGGGAGCGCCGGCTTGGCTGACCCAGTTCGACAAATTGCGTCTGCCCTACAACATCAACGTGCTGACCCAGCTCAGCACCGAATTCGCCCTCCGTCACGAGGCGGTCTTCCGGCGGCAAACCGCCGAGATCCGCCGGCAACGGGAGGCGCTGTTCCAGGAACTGGGGCGCATTCCCGGGGTAGCGGTGTTCCCCAGCGCCGCCAACTTCCTGCTCTTTCGGGTGGCGGACGCCGGCACCGTCTTTCAGCGCCTCAAAGAACAGGGGATTCTGATCAAAAATCTCGATCCCGCAGGCGGCCTGCTACGCAACTGCCTTCGGGTCACCGTGGGCACGCCGTCGGAAAACCAGCGTTTTTTGAGCGCCCTGCGCACCATTTTGGGGAGTTGAATCGCCTTCGGCTCCGTCCGGCCGCCTCGAACCCCCTCATCACCGTCCCCAGGCACGGCACGGATATTGCTTGACCGCCTCGGACGATCATCCCACCGTCCCGCCACGATGCCGCAACCCTTTTCGGGCTCAGGAAATACGACGGGAAAGGCGTCGAAGCGATGAGCATTGACCCTGAGACGGGATAACGTCAAAATCACCCGGGTTTTGCAGGTGAACCGCAATAAAACCTGCCCGTAAGGAGGAGAAATCATCGTATGTCTGAAATCGATATCGATCTCGAGAAGCGCCGCTTTCTGACCCGGACCACCCTCGCTCTCGGGGCAGTGGGTGCCGGCATGGCCGCCGTCCCCTTCGTCAGCTATCTGAAACCGGGCGCCGGGGCCTTGGAGGCGGCCGCCCCCATCGACGTGGACGTCAGCAAATTGGAAGACGGACAGCTGATCCGGGTGGAGTGGCGCGGCCAACCCATCTGGGTGCTGAAACGCACCGAGGAGATGCTGGAAACCCTGACGAAAATCGAACCGCTGCTGCGGGATCCCGATTCCGACGAGTCGGTACAGCCGGAAAGCTGCAAGAACCGTTACCGCTCCATCAAACCGGAGATTTTCGTGGCCGTGGGAATCTGCACCCATCTGGGCTGTTCCCCCACCTATCGCCCCGAAGTCGCCCCCCCCGATCTGGGCAAAAACTGGCTCGGCGGCTTCTTCTGTCCCTGCCACGGTTCCCGCTTCGATCTGGCCGGGCGGGTCTACAAGAAAGTCCCGGCGCCGACCAACCTGGTGGTGCCTCCCTATCGCTACGTGACCGACACCCACATCGTCGTGGGAGAAGAACAGCAAGAGGCGGTTTGACATGAGTGAATGCAAGCATTGCGAAACCTGGGGCGCCAGGCTGATCGCCTGGATCGACGCGCGCTTTCCCCTGCTCAAGGTGTGGAACGAGCACCTGGCGAAATACTACGCTCCGAAAAACTTCAACTTCTGGTATTTCTTCGGCTCCTTCGCCCTGCTGGTGCTGGTGAACCAGATCGCCACCGGCATCTGGCTGACCATGAACTACAAGCCCGACGCCCGCCTGGCCTTCGACTCGGTCGAAGCCATCATGCGCGACTTCAACTGGGGCTGGCTGATCCGCTACATGCACTCCACCGGAGCTTCCATGTTCTTCATCGTCATCTATCTCCACATGTTCCGGGGGATGATGTACGGCTCCTACAAGAAACCGCGGGAACTGGTGTGGCTCCTGGGCATGAGCCTGTACGTGGCGCTGATGGCCGAAGCCTTCATGGGCTACCTGCTTCCCTGGGGCCAGATGTCCTACTGGGGCGCCAACGTCATCGTCTCGCTGTTCAGCGCCATCCCGGTCGTCGGCGACAGCCTGGCCACCTGGATCCGCGGCGATTTCCTGATCTCCGACGTCACCCTGAACCGCTTCTTCTCCTTCCACGTGATCGCGGTTCCGCTGGTGATCGTGTTCCTGGTCTTTCTCCACATCGTCGCCCTGCACAAGGTCGGCTCCAACAACCCCGACGGCATCGAGATCAAGGAAAAGAAGGACGAAAACGGCGTCCCCCTCGACGGCATCCCCTTCCATCCCTACTACACCGTCAAGGACCTGTTCGGCGCCACCGTGTTCCTGGCCGTCTGCGCCTGGATCGTCTTCTACGCCCCGGAGTTCGGTGGGTATTTCCTGGAAAGACCTAACTTCGTTCCCGCCGATCCCCTGAAGACGCCGGAACACATCGCGCCAGTGTGGTATTTCACCCCCTACTATTCCATTCTGCGGGCCATACCCAGCAAGTTCGGCGGCATGCTGGCCATGTTCCTGGCGATCTTCATCCTGTTCCTGCTGCCCTGGCTGGACCGCTGCCCGGTCAAGTCGATCCGTTACCGGGGCAACATCTATCGGATCGCCTTGGCCCTGTTCGTCATCAGCTTCCTCGCCCTGGGCTATCTGGGCACCATCCCGCCGACGCCGACCGCGGCCTTCTTCGGGGTGCTGTTCACCTTCATCTACTTCGGCTTCTTTCTCCTGATGCCGATCTACACCCGCCTGGAAGTCACCCGGCCGGTTCCCGAGCGCCTGACCATGCCCAAGCCGCTGCTGGAACGGGAAGGCTGGTTCTGGAACCTAGTCCGCCAGGCGGTCTCCTGTGTCCGGAAAGCGCCCTGGTATCGCCAGCTCGACGCCCAGTGGCAAAAAATCCGCACCTTCATGGAAAACAACAAATACCTGAGACATTTCCTATGAAACCGATTCTCTACCTTGTGCTTTTATTGACGCCGCTGTGGGCAGCGGCCGAATTGGGGGTAACGCTGGAACAACCGGACATCGACGTCGCCGACACCCCCTCGGTGCGGCGCGGCCTCGAACTCTACGTCGATCGCTGTCTGGGATGCCATTCCCTCAAGCATCTGCGTTACCGGCGGTTGCAGCGGGATCTTCGGCTGAGCGACGAGGAAATCAAGGCCCTGTTTCCCCACCTGGAGCGAATCGTCGGCACCATGACCACGGCCATGGATCCGCAAGACGCGGAGCGCTGGTTCGGGGTTCCGGCCCCGGACTTGTCGGAGCGGATCCGGGCGCTGGGAGCCGACTGGCTCTACACCTATCTGCGCAGCTTCTACAAGGACGAAACCCGTCCCTTCGGGGTCAACAACCGGGTGTTTCCCGATGTCGCCATGCCCCACGTCCTTTGGGATCTGCAAGGGGAACAGGAGGCGGTCACGGTGACGGTGGGCGACACGACGGTCATCCAGAAGCTGGAACTGGTCGAACCGGGCAAACTGTCACCCCCCGAATACGACAAGGCGGTCGCCGATCTGGTGAACTTTCTCGCCTACGCCGCCGAGCCCGCCCAACTGGAGCGGCGCCGCATCGGCCCTTACGTACTGTTGTTCCTGTTTCTTCTCGCTTTCGTCACCTATCGGTTGAAGAAGGCGTACTGGAAAGACGTCCATTGACCTCTGTGATAGAATGGTGCTCTTGCAGGGGCCGGCACGGCCCCTGCAAGAGCAACCGTGTTGCGGTCAACTTCGTTCGGTAGACGGTCATGACCCTGTACTGCTCCCCCACCTGTCCGTACAGCCATCAGGTACGCTTCGTCTGGCACGAGAAAAGCGTCCAGGCCGACATCCATTACATCGACCCGGCCAACCCTCCCGAGGACGTGATCGACCTCAACCCCTATCACCAGGAAATCCTGACCACCCTGGTCGATCGTGACCTGGTGCTCTACGACCACCGGATCATCATGGAATACCTGGACGAGCGTTTTCCCCATCCGCCGCTCCATCCGATGGAACCGGTCGCCCGGGCCCAGGCGCGCATGCTCATGTTCCGCATCGACCGGGACTGGTACCGGCTGCTGGACGAGATCCTCCACTGCGGCGAGAAGAAGGCGGCCCGGGCCCGCAAGACGCTGCGCGAGGATCTGGTGGCCGCCGCGCCCCTGTTCGCCGCCAAGCCTTACTTCCTCAGCGAGGAATTCTCCCTGGTGGACTGCGCTCTCGCTCCCCTGCTGTGGCGACTGCCTTCGGTCGGCATCGAGCTGCCCCGCGATGCCCACACCTACGCCCAGCGGATTTTCGCCCGCGACGCCTTCCAGAAGAGCCTGAGCGAACAGGAGCGGGAGATGGCCGAACTGCCGCTGAAATTGAGCGCCTGACCATGACTTCGCTACGTCCTTATCTGATCCGCGCCCTGTACGAATGGATCGTCGACAATGGCATGACCCCCTACGTCCTGGTGGATGCCGAACGCGACGGGGTGCAGGTGCCGCGCCAGTACGTCGAGGACGGCCGCATCGTCCTCAACCTCCATCCCGACGCCATCGTCAATCTGACGATGGACAACGAGGAAATCGGTTTCCAGGCCCGCTTCCGGGGAACGCCGATGGCGATCCACTTTCCCGTCGCCGCCGTCCTGGCCATCTACGCGCGGGAAACCGGCAAGGGAATGGTATTCGACAAGGAAATGGACGGGGAAACGCCGCCCCCTTCGGGGCCGCCGGAGAAAAGGGAAGAAAAGCCCAAATCCAAACGTCCCACCCTCAGGGTGGTCAAGTAACGCTCATTTTCCCCGAGGCGGGTAAAGAGCCGTCACCTTCCCCGCCCCTTCCTTAAGGGGCAGAATCTTCGCGGTGCCCCGCTTCTCCACCTGATCGATGCGGATGATCTCGTGCATGGGGATAAAACTGCGCTTGACGTTCTCGAACTCGGCCTTCAGCTTCTCCTCGGAGGGATCCACCACGATGCTGCTGGACTCGCCGAAGACGAAGTCTTCCACCACGACGAAGCCGTACAGATCTCCCTGGTACACCTGGCGGGCATAGACCTCGTAGATTTGATTCTGATTGACGAACACCACCTTGTAGATGCTTCTGCTTGGCATGGAATTTCCTCGTGAAAGGGACGAATCCTAGTCCGAAATTTGGGCCGACTTCCCGAACAACGGCTCGACAGTATCAAGATAGCACGGCCGTTCCCGGGAAACCATGCGCGGCTTTACAGGCGGCGGAAGTCGCCTAGACTTAAAGCGTCAGCCATGAAAACCACAGGATCATGCAGTCACGACCGCTTCCCGACACCCAGGACGACCGTTTGATCGAGGCCTTCTTGCGCTGCTGTCACAAGCGACGCTATCCCAACCGCACCACCATCATCAAACCCGGCGATCCCGGCGACACCCTGTTCTACATCATTGAGGGATCGGTGACCGTCAGTATCCGCGAATCCAGCGACCGGGAACTGATCCTCGGCTATCTCAACCGAGGGGAGTTCATCGGCGAGGTCGGCGTATTCCTGGGGGAGAACACCCGTGAAGTCACCGTGCGCACCCGGGAACCCTGCCAGTTGGCGGAAATCACCTACCAGCGTCTGGAAGAATGCCTGACCCACGAACTGGCCCCCCATGCGGCGGAACTGATGCGCATCCTGGGGCGGCAGGTTTCCCGCCGGCTGCTGCAGACCAGCCGCAAGGCCGGTCATCTGGCGTTTCTCGACGTCGCCGGGCGGATCGCCCGCGCCCTGATGGACCTCTGCCAAGAACCCGACGCCATGACCCACCCCGATGGCATGCAGATTCGCATCACCCGCCAGGAACTCGGCCGTATCGTGGGCTGTTCCCGGGAAATGGCGGGACGAGTGCTCAAGGCGCTGGAAGCCGAAGGATTGCTGCGCGCCCGGGGCAAGACCATCGTGGTTTACGGCGTCCGCCCGGACAGCAACGCGGTCAGCAACTCCCGGGTGTAGCGATAGGCCCTGGGAGATTGACTGGCCCTGGGGCCCGCCACGTTCAGCACCCCGACACCGTGGCGCCGGAGAAAGCGCGCCACCGCCCGGGCGCCCCGGCATGGCGGGATCTCAGCCCCGTCGACGAGTTTGCAGGGCTTGCCCAGATCGAGACAGTCCTGCAAGGTCGCCGCCGTGCCCCCCGCCAATTCTTCGAAATAGACGATCAACGTGGCGTCGCTGTCGGCCACGTTGGCGCGGGTGCGCCGTCGATAGCCGCCTCCCGGCAACTCCCGGAGCGGATAGCGTCGGGAAAGCGGGCCGTCTTCCGCCAACCGTCCGTCCGGACACCAGCCGCCGCAGGGAATCCCCAGTTCCAAAGCCACGTCCAAAGCCGCCCGGTCCACCCCGGTCTGGCCGCCGGAAACGATCCGCAACATCTCAGAACCGGTCCCGCCGCCGCCGCAATTCGGCGAACACCGCCACCGCAGGGCTGCCGCACATGTGCAACCGCACCTGCAGATCCGGGTCGTCGGCGCGCAGGAAAGGATTGGTGATCTTCTCCT
>JALSGR010000123.1 GCA_026982635.1 Methylothermaceae bacterium
GCGACAAGATCTTCTACACCACCGGCCGCCTGACCTCGGAGATGAGCATCAAGGCGGCGCAGATGGGCATCCCCGTCCTCCTGTCCCGCTCCGGCATCACCGAGATGGGCCTGGCGATGGCCCGGCGGGCGGGGATGGTCCTCATCGCCCGCGCCCGGGGCCACCACTTCCTGGTCTACTGCGGACAGGAACGCATGATCTACGACGACCCGCCGCGGCGGTCGGCCTGAAGCATCGCCGCCAGTTCGTCCTCGAAGAAGAACTTGTCGTCGCCGAAGGCCGGCTTCAACTGGTCGAGCCAGGTAGCCTCGGCATCGAAACGGGCGAAGAAAGGCCGCTGCACCCAGTCGGGATTGCGCCCCTGAAGGAAACGGAGGACGAAGACCTTCTCGCCGCCGATCTCCGCCACCCCTTGGACCTCCACCTTGCCCGGGGTCGCGCTCATGCTGGGACCGCGGGCGGTGCGACCGAGGCCGGACACCCGCTGCACCGCTTCCCGATAGATTTGCCAGCAGCGCACCAAAGGCACCTCGAAATAGCGGCGGGCGCCGGTGTCCCGCTCCACGAACATGTAATAGGGGACGATGCCCAGCTGCACCTGGGTCTGCCACAGGCGCGCCCAGGTTTCCGGATCGTCATTGACGTGGGCGATGAGGGGCCCCTGCGCCCGGATCACCGCCCCGGTCGAGCGCACTCGGGCGATGGCACGACGGGCCGCGGGGGTTTCCAGCTCGCGCCAGTGGTTGTAGTGGGCCATCAGGGCCACATGCTTACCGCCGGCGACCAGCTTTTCCAACAGGCGCAACAACTCGTCGGCGTCCTCGTCCAGATAACGGTAAGGCCAGAAGCTGAGCGACTTGGTGCCGATGCGGATCGTCCGAACGTGCTCGAAGTCCGGCCCCAGCAACGGTTCCAGGTAGTCGGCCAGATGACGGGTCTTCATCACCAGGGGATCGCCGCCGGTGAGCAGCAGATCGGTCACTTTGGGGTGGCGGCGCAGATAATCGTGCATCACGGCGGCCTCGCGCGAGGCCATGCGCAGAGACTTGTCACCGATGAACTGGGCCCAGCGGAAACAGAAAGTGCAGTAGCTGTGGCAAGTCTGTCCCTGGCTGGGGAAGAACAGCACCGTCTCGCGGTACTTGTGCTGCAATCCATCGATGGGCGTGCCGTCGGCGGCACGGGGACGGTTCAGGTGTAACTGCCCGGCCGGGTGGGGATTGAGACGGGTGCGGATCGCAGCGACGGCGGCCTTGATCTCCGCAGCCGGCGCATCCCGCCGCAGCAGGGACGTCATCACGTCTAGGTCTTCGGGCGCCAACATGCCCGGCTGGGGGAAGGTCAATTGGAACAGGGGATCATCTGGCACCCGCTCCCAGTCGATCAACTCCTCGACCACGTACCGGTTGACCCGGAACGGCAGCACGTGCGCCACCGCCCTCATGAGCAGAAGCCGTTCTTCGGAAAATGCCTGCAGATGCGGAATCGTCCCCTTCTCCAGATCGGCCAGGGTATAGACCTGGAAACGGGGCCCGGGCTGGCGCCGGGGAAAAGCTCTGGTTGCAAAAGACTTCGACATGATCACCGATCACTTTTGGAATCCAAAACGCTAGCAGTGTACCATGATCGGATCCGTGGCCATCCGAGGTCGATATCCGGCCTTACCACCGATCACTCGTTGATGCCGGACCGAATCGAGGCCGGGAATCGCAGCAGGACACTGCCTTGCCATCCGAGACGACCGGTCGTATCATGGCGCTATGGACCATCAGGGACGCAAATCGGAAAACCGCAGGCGCCTGCTGGACGAGGGGGTGCGCTTGCTGCTGCACCAAGGCTACCATGCCACCGGCCTGCAGGAAATCCTCGGCCGAGCCGGGGTTCCCAAGGGGTCGTTCTATCACTACTTCCCCAGCAAGGAGGCGTTCGGGGCCGCCGTCATCGCTCACTACATCGAACCGTTCATCGTTCAATTGGAATCGTGGCTCGAACGGCCCGATCTCGATCCCCTCGGAGCCTTGGAAAGTTATTTTCGCAGTCTGATCGCCGAACTGCAGGCCAACGATTTCCAGGGCGGCTGCCTGTTGGGCAATCTCATGGCGGAGATCGGCGACACCAGCGACATCTGCCGGCAAGCTTTACGCCGGGCGCTACACCGCTACCGGGACAAGATCGCCACCGCCCTGCGCCGGGCCCAGGAACAGGGCTTGGTCGGCCGTGGTCGCCCACCGGAAGAACTGGCGGACTTCATCGTCGATTACTGGCAGGGCGCCCTGCTGCGCATGAAGATCGAACGTTCCATCACGCCGCTGGAGCGCTTCATGGACCAGGTTTTCCATCACACGTTGCAATAATTTTTGACCCGACCACAAGACGACCGGTCGGTTTTTTTCAACCCACGAAGGAGGACACCATGCCCAAGTACATCATCGAACGCGAACTTCCCGGCGCCGGCGATCTCAGCCCGGAGGAGCTGACCGCCATCTCGCAGAAATCCTGTGGCATCCTGCGGGAAATGGGGCCGCAGATCCAATGGGTGGAGAGCTACGTCACCCAGGACAAGATCTATTGCGTCTACATCGCCCCCAATGAAGCAGCGATCCGGGAACATGCCGCCAAGGGCGGTTTCCCCGCCGACCGCATCAGCCAGATCAAGACCACGATCGATCCCACCACGGCGGAGGGCTGACGATGTTGAAGATCACCTGGGATGCGGACAAATGTTGCCATGCCGGCATCTGCGTCGAAAACCTGCCTGAAGTCTTCCGCGTCGAAGACGGCCGGTTCGAGATCGACCCGAACGGGGCGGAACCGACACGGATCCGCGAGGTGGTCGCCCGCTGCCCCTCCGGCGCCCTTGTCATCGAAGACGATTCCTAAAAAAACCGGGCGGGGACATCCCCGCCCCCTTTTCCCGAAGAGGTATGCCATGATCCGTACACTGCGTGTTGCGTTGGTATGGCTTTCGGCCATCGCCTTCACCCCGATCCAGGCCGACGAAACCCCCCTGTCCCCCTACATGCCGAAGATCGTCGGCCAGGAGGACTTCATTTACGTCTGGACCCTGGGCATCGAGGGCCTCGGGGACGGTTCCGACAAGCTGGTCACCATCGACGCCAACCCCAAGTCCAAGACCTTCGGCAAAGTCATCCACACCGTCTCGGTCGGCGGCCGCCACGAGGCCCATCACTCCGGCTTCACCGACGACCGGAAGTATCTGTGGGCCGGTGGTCTCGACGACAGCAAGATCTTCATCTTCGACGTCCACACCGATCCGGCCCACCCGAAACTGGTGAAAGTGATCGACGACTTCGTGGAAAAGAGCGGCGGCGTGGTCGGACCTCACACCACCTACGCCCTGCCAGGGCGGATGATCGTCAGCGGCCTGTCCAACGCCAGGGACTACGGCGGCCGCACCGCGCTGGTGGAATACACCAACGCCGGCGAATACGTGGCTACCTACTGGATGCCCACCGACGACGACCTGCGCGGCGCCGTCAAGACCGGCAAGTACGCCGACGGTTACGGTTACGACGTCCGCGCCCTGCCCCGCCTCGACATCATGCTGACCTCCTCGTTCACCGGTCACCGTAACTACATGCGGGACCTGGGAGAACTGATGCAGGACGAGCAGGCGATGCAGCAATTCGGCAAGACCATGGTGCTGTGGGATCTGCACGAGCGCCGACCCAAGCAGGTCTTCGACGTGCCCGGCGCCCCTCTGGAAATCCGCTGCGCCTGGGCGCCCAACCACAATTACTGCTTCACCAGCACCGCCCTGACCGCCAAGATCTGGCTGGTATATCTGGACGATGAAGGGAAATGGCACGCCAAGGCGGTGGCCGACATCGGCGACCCCGCCAAGATCCCGCTGCCGGTGGACATCTCCATCGAAAGCGACGACCGTCGCCTCTGGGTCACCACCTTCATGGACGGGACGGCCCGCCTGTTCGATATCACCGATCCCTTCCACCCGCAGCAGATCTATCAGAAGAAGATCGGCAGCCAGGTGAACATGGTGTCTCAGAGCTGGGACGGCAAGCGGGTCTATTTCAGCTCGTCGCTGTTGTCCAAGTGGGACAAGAAAGGCAAGGACAACGAGCAGTTCGTAAAAGCCTACCGCTGGGACGGCAAGGAACTGTCCCCGCTGTTTACGATCGACTTCCTAAAAGAGAAACTGGGACGTCCCCATCAAATGCGCTTCGGCGCCTATGCGCTCTATCAGTGAACGGCGAGGCCAGGGACGGCCTCACCCCAGCCACCAAACCACCGCTGCATAGCGCAGCCCCTTGCCGACGGCGATCAACGTCAGCCCCGGCAACCACGGCAGGCGCAGCCACCCGGCGGCCAGACACAATCCGTCGCCGACGACCGGCAGCCAGGAAAAAAGCAACGCCGGCAATCCCCACTGGCGCAACCACCGCAAAGCCGCGTCGGGAATCCGGTCGGCCGGCCGCCGCCACGTCCAGCCCCAAGCCAACAACGTTCCCAAGGTCCATGTGGTCATCGCTCCCAAGGTGTTCCCCACGGTGGCGCTGACCCACAATTGCCAAGCGGGCAGGCTCGTCTGAACGAGCAGCCAGCCGAGCAACGCCTCGGAACCGCCGGGCGCCACCGTGGCGGAAACGAAGGCGCTCAGGAAAAGAGAACCCAGGGCGAAATCATCCAACGGCGCGACGAAGTCCCATCAGGCCGATCCGGGGCGCAGCCGTTGCCACAGGGAACGAAACACCGCGATTCCCTGGCACGCCAAAGCCATGATCCGCTCGAACAGATAGGCGTTGAGCTCCCGCCCCGTCATGCCGAAGAAACGCTCCCCGAGCCAACGGAGAAAATACGGCGCACCAACGATCGCCAGGACGATACCGAGCACCAGCATGCCGGAAAGGAAAGGATTTCGATCCCGCTCCGTTTCGGAGCCGGCTGCCGCGTCGACGAGATCGGCTCCCTTCGGCCGCGCTGCGTCATATTTGACCGCCGGCTCGGAGATGCCGGGAATCCCGGGCAGCACGCCGCTGCCCTTGCCCACCACCAACTGGGCCTTCATGCCCTTCTCGGTATGCTGGGGAATGTCACAGTGGACCAGATAGGTCCTGTCCTCCGCGGGAGCGATGAAGGTGCCCGTCACTTCCCCTGGACCGGTGACTTCGAGATGGAACATCCCCCGGGGATACACTTCCTCCGGCAGATCGTGCAACATCCACTGGTGGCGCACCTGATCCTCGTTGACCAGGGTCACCGTCACCTTGGCGCAGGGCTCGACCCGCCATTCGTGGTCGCTGTAACCGAACATGGTCCCCGGAAAGGGGCGGGCGTACTTGTGGCCCGCCTTGACCGTGATCTCAACCTCCTCGGAAATCCGGCGACAGCCGGGAGGCAAGCGATCAGTGTTCTGCCCCATGACCATCCGGCCGCTCATGTCCATGCGCATGCGGCCGTGATCCATCATCGGCATGGGGGCGGCCCAGAGGTGGAATCCCGCCAGCAACCCCACCAGGAAAACGAGGCAACGCGTCGCCATCATCCTATTTCCTCCCCAGCACGTACTGACAGAACAGCTCTCGGCCGCGCTCGCGGTTGGTGAACAGGATGTACGCCAGGAACCCCAGCAGCAGGCCGAGCAGCAAATGGCGCAACGGTGACCGTTTCCTCGTCTCCCCATCCGCGGATTCGGCCGCCTCCGCCTGGCGAGCGTCCGGATCGCCGAGACTGTCCCATTCGTCGATGTCCTGCCATACCGGCATCTGGCGCCGATAGAAAGCGGTATCGAAATATCGACTCAGATCGATACCCTGGAGCTTGGGGACATCGTCGGCGCCGAGATAGGACTTGTAAACGATGGCGCTGATGTTGCCGCCGGGATTCATGCCGTCGGTGGTGATGCCCCGCTCCACGTGATCGTGGAACACCCAGATGCCGGGACCGTAATTGTGAAGACCGTCGTTCGTGGTGGTGAGCTTCAGGTCGAGACGCTGGGCCGGCGCCATGTCGAAGATGTCCCGGGTGATCTGAGCGGCGGGATTGACCTCGATACCGTCGTAGTGGGTGATGGTGGCCTTGTGGCCATGGGTGTGCACCGCCAGCAGCTCTCCTTGAGCGTTGAGCATACGGAGCTTGACGTTCTGGTCCGGCTCGACGACGATCAGGGATTCCCGCAGGGTATAGGGAAAGGAACGGCCGTTGAGCAGAAAGTAATCCTCGGTGGCGTCAGTAAGATCGTATTCCCGGTTCATGCGCCTGGCGATGACGCGGGGATCGTTGGAGGACTGGACGATCTCGTGCAATTCCTTGTCCACCGCCTGATACTGGAGATCGTACTCCTGGTCGTACCGCTCCAGCACGGCCCGGGAAGGATGCCTCACCTTGCCCGCCCCCACGTTGAACGTCTGCACCCAGTTGTCGGGACGGTTCTCCTCCACCACGAACATCCCGATCAATCCCATCGCCAGATGGGTATGGGTCTGCACATGGCAATGATAGATCATGGTCCCGGGCTGGCGCGGGGTGATCTCATAAACCCGCTTCCCACCCGGAAGGATGAAACCTTCACTGGTCTGGGGCACCCCGTCGTTGCCCTCCCCCTTGGCGTCCACGAACGGATGGTCGACGCCGTGGAGATGGATGGTGTGGGGAAAATAATGAGTATTCTCCAACACGATCCGCACCGTGTCCCCCTGCTCCACCCGGATGACCGGCGAGGGCACGCGCAGCAACGGATTGGCCTCGGTCGAATGTTCGTCCTTGGTGGCCATCCCGCGGACCTTGGGAGCGAACACCCAGAAAGCCGGGCGGATCCCCGGAGCGATGGCGAAAGTGTGTACCGGCTCGGTGGTATCCGGCGAGGCGCCGTTCAGCTCGGCGACTTCCAGCTTGATGATGATTTCGTCCGGATCTCCATCGCCGTCACGATCGTTGCGCTTGATGATGGAATCGGCCGCCAAGCGGGTCTTCATCAGGGTCGGCATGGAAACGTTGTTGGTCCCCTTGACGAAAGCGGCCACCGCGTACGGATTGTCCGGCAGACACACCCTTTCCTCCTGAATCTCGACCCCGTCGATCTTCTGGGCATCGCGCCACTCGGCGGGACGTTCCGGGGGACAGAAGGGCTCCTTCGCGCTTTTCCCGACCTCAGATACGGATGGCGGCGGAATATCCGCCGCCACATCCAAAACCGCGCAAAAAAGCAGAATGCCTACGGCACCGTATATTTTGCCTCGTCGCTGCATCGGTCGTATTTTTCTTCAGAAGCTTTTGAGCTTTGCAAACACGGCGTCCACCTTTTCCCGAAAACCGGCGATGGACAGATAGGCCAAATAGAACACGGCGATCAGAACGACCGCTGCGATGATCATGGCCCGCAACTGGGCGCCGCTTTCGATGCCGACGGTCAGCTCCAAATGTTCCTTCATTTCCTTGCCGGCCGGATCCACCAGAACCAGGTCGATTTCGTAGTTGCCCGGCTTGTCGAAATCGGCCACCGTCTCCAACAGGCTGCCGCGCATCTTTTTCGGCGGCTCGTCGACGAGGACCTTGCCGTCGTCTTCCCGGACCACCCGGACACCCAGTTTCATTTCCTTGATCAGCTTGTCCAGCTCCCGCTTCTTGCCGACGGCCGTCGTCCCTTCCTGGGATTCGTAGTCGAACACCAGATTGGTCCTACCCAGGCCGGGGATATTGGTACAAAACTTCACGTCACCGGTCAGATGAGGCTGGTAAGCGGAAAACATCAGGGTGAACTTGCCGATGCGCACCCGGCAGAATTCGCCCATACCACCGCCACCGCCGTCGGCGAAAGCACCGGAAACCACCGCCAGCCCCAGGATCAAGGCCAAGAAAATACGGCTTACGTATCGCATAGCTCCTCCACTCTAGTACGTTATGAACATTCGGTATTGTGCCAAATCCCCCATTACAAATGAAGATCAGCATCAGCACTTTACCATTTGTACCCTCGGGGTGAAAAGGTGAGCGATGACAAGGCGGGACTTCTCAGGAAGTGGTGGCTACGGGTGGACTCGAACCACCGACCCCAGCATTATGAGTGCTGTGCTCTAACCAGCTGAGCTACGTAGCCGTGGCAAAGAAAGCCGAGATTATTCTATTCTTTTCGATCGCTGTCAAGATGGCTTCGTCTTCCTTGTCGCCTTCCTTGGCTTTGCCTATTCTGCATTCTACCCACCAATTGTTCTAGTTTATCAATTTACCAACATCTCCGGAGTCCGCCATGATCCAAGGTTTCTTGAGCCGGGTGCCGGTTTACGATCGGGCGCTCAATCTGTTCGCCTATGAACTTCGTCCCTGCAGTCTGCCCGATGGGGAAAGCCAACTGGAGACCTTCCTCCAGGAATTCTGGCAGAGTCATCGCCTGGAAAAACTGACCGGCGGCAGGCGAGGGTTGATCCCCCTGTCGCCGTCGCTGCTGGGTCATCTGCCCCAGTCGTCCGGCCCTCAGGATCGATTGATCCTCAATATCTCCCAGGCCGCCTTTTCCCAGATCAGTCGAGACGAACTGCAACGTCTCCACGATCAGGGGTATCTGCTGGCCGTCAACTGCGACAAGTTCGACCAAAAGCTCATCGAGCAAGCCGAATTCGTCAAGCTGCTGGCCTTCGAAGCCAGGGCGGATGTGGCGGAAATCACCCCCCATATTCGGCACATCCATGCCCGCGGCTTGCAGTTGTTGCTGCGTCATGTCGAAACCCGAGCCCAATTCGACAATGCCTTCGACGCCGGTTTCGATTATTTTCAGGGACGCTATTTCGAATGCCCTCGACTGATCCACGGCACCCACATCCCGGCCAACCGACTGGCAGTCCTGAACCTGATCGCCCGTCTCGAGGATCCCGATATCACCATCGAGGAAGCTGAGAACCTGATCCGCCAAGACGTCACCCTGAGCTACAAGGTGCTGCGTCTGATCAATTCCGCCTTCTATTGTCTGCCCCGCAAGATCGACTCCATCAGCCGGGCGGTGGTGCTTCTAGGACTCGAGCGGATCAAACACTGGGCCATCGTCATCCTGGTGAACGCCATCGACTACAAGCCCAGGGAACTGCTGATCACGGCGCTGGTGCGGGCCCATACCTGCGAACGGATCGCCGAGCTTTCCCATCGCAGCGACGCCGAACAATGCTACATCGCCGGCCTGTTTTCCCTGCTCGATGCCATCATGGATGCGCCGATGACGGAAATTCTCCAGCGTCTCAACCTGGCCGATGAAATCACCGAGGCGCTGTTGTACGGCGCCGGTCCCATCGGCCCGGTCCTGCAAACCGTCTTGTGCCTGGAGCGGGGATTGTGCCATAAAATACCCTTGCGCGATCTGGATCTGGCCAGTACGCTGGAGGCCTATCTGGAAGCCATCGAAACCGCCGAAGCCGTCCGCCGACAACTGGAAAATCAAACGACGCCATGAATCGATTGCAGCTTCTGACAGCGACCCGTATCCTGGAACACACCATGCCGGTCACCTCCCGGCGCCTGTTGATTTACGGAGCCGTCACGATCGCACTGCTGTTCGCCGTCCTCGCCGGCGCCGGCACCTTCTTCGGACTGGCCTCCCTGAGTGACGACCCGGGTTTCTGGGGACAGATCGGCGCCGTCTTCGGCCTGGTGGCGGCGATCTACGGCCTGCGCGTCGCCGAACCCCACCTGTTCTATCACGTGGAAGCGCTCCAGTGGGCGGCGGCGGCGCACCGGATCGAAGAGGACAGCCTGCCGGCCGGTAAAGAACAGGTGGATTTCCTTCGCAACCGGGTTCGGGCGTTGTTCACCGACGCCAAAGAGGCGTTCTCGTTACGGAGCCGGCTGCAGGAGGCGATCGTCGATCTGGCCTTGCAGCTCCCGCCGAGCGACCGGTTCGGGGCGCTTCCCCGGCGTCTGGCGCAGGGATTGCTCCGGATACTGACCGGATTCGTCGCCGACGCCGTCATGGCGGTGATACTGCAACGCCAGGAACGGAGCGCCTGGCGCCCGGCCCTGGCCGCTCTCTGCCGCAATCATCCGATCGTCTTCCGGCACATTCTGCTCGCCAAAACCTTTTCCTACCTCCTGCTCCTGGTCTCCTTCTGGCTCCTGCTGAAACCGGTGGGTTGGGTCGACGAAGCGCTGCCGACCGATCTGGGGGCGTGGAAATACGTCTTCGCCGCCATTCTCACCTATTGGATCAAGGCCGCCTTCCTCGACCCCATCATCACCGTCGCGCTGACGTTGACCCTGCTTGCGCTCGCCAGGGAGGCCGACGAAAGCATCCTGGCGGAATGGCTCCCCCGGGTTCCGGCCCTGTCCCGTTTGCCCGCCGGCTAAAACCATCGGCGACAGGGACGGTCAAACCGGATGACTTTCACGTTTACGGTGCTGGAGAAAGAACCTTCTATGAAGTCCGCTCGCGTTGAAAACACCGTCTGCGCCCGGATTCCCACGGACTACGGACAATTTTCCCTCCGCTACTACGAAAACAACATCGACGGCAAGGAACACCTGGCCCTGGTCAAAGGCGAAGTGACCGGCCGTGACGACGTGCCCGTGCGTCTTCACTCCGAATGCCTGACCGGTGACGTGTTCGGCTCCAAGCGCTGCGACTGCGGCGAGCAACTGGAAGAAGCGCTGCGATTGCTGGGCGAGGCGGAATGCGGCGTTCTACTGTATCTGCGTCAGGAGGGACGGGGGATCGGCCTGTTCAAGAAACTCCAAGCCTACAATTTACAGGACCAGGGCCTGGACACGGTGGACGCCAACCTGCAACTGGGGCACCAGGCCGACGAGCGGGACTATCGCATCGCCGCCCTGATCCTCAAAGATCTCGAAGTGCGTTCGGTGCGACTGATCACCAACAACCCCCGAAAGATCGAGGCATTGGAGCAATACGGCATCCGCGTCACCGACCGTATCCCCATCGAGGTGGGACACACCCGGGAAAACTGGCGCTACCTGAAGGCCAAGGCCGAGAAGATGGCCCATCTCCTCAGTCTGGGGAAACGCTAGCGCATCAACCGAGAGCCAGCATCCGGTCCAACGCCAGCCTGGCGGCGCCGGCCTCCTCTTCCGGCACCCGGATGCGGTTGACCACGTTCCCATCCACCAGGTTCTCCAGCACCCAGGCCAAATGCTGGGGATCGATACGGAACATGGTCGAGCACATGCACACCATGGGGGACATGAAGTGCACGTCCACCCCCTTGGGCTTCATCTCCTGGCGCAGGCGATTCACCAGATTCAGCTCGGTCCCCACCAGCCAGCGGCTGCCCGGCTCCGAAGCACGCACGGTCTTCAGGATCGTCTCGGTCGATCCGACCACGTCGCTTTTCTGACAGACTTCGAAGCAGCACTCCGGATGGGCGATCACCCGGGTGTCGGGATATTTCTCCCGGAACCGGTCGATGTGCTCCGGGCGGAACATCTGGTGGACCGAGCAATGCCCCTGCCACAGGATGATGCGGGCCCGGCGGATTTGCGCCTCGCTCAGCCCTCCGAGCGGTTTCCCCGGCTGCCAGACCACCATTTCCTCCAGGGGGATCCCCATGCGGTAACCGGTGTTGCGCCCCAGATGCTGATCGGGAAAGAACAGCACCTTCTCCCGGCGCTCGAAGGCCCACGCCAGGATCGCGGCCGCGTTGCTCGAGGTGCAGACGATGCCGCCATGACGGCCACAGAAGGCTTTGAGGTCGGCGGTGGAGTTGATGTAGGTGACCGGCGTGACGGCCCGCTCCACATCGAGCACCTGTCCCAGCTCCTGCCAACACTGCTGCACCCGGGCCAGATCCGCCATGTCGGCCATGGAGCAACCGGCCGCCAGGTCCGGCAGAATCGCCTGCTGCTCCGGACGTGACAGGATATCCGCCACCTCGGCCATAAAATGGACCCCGCAAAAGACGATGTATTCCGCCTTGGAGCGGGCCGCCTGGCGGGACAGTTTCAGGGAGTCACCGGTGTAATCGGCGTGGCGGAACACTTCGTCCCGCTGGTAATGGTGACCCAGGATCACCACCCGATCACCCAGTTTCTCCCGGGCGGTGACGATGCGCGCCTGACAGGCGTCGTCCTCCAGGAAGGCGTAGTCCTCAATCGCCAGTGCTGCCGTCATGACGATACCCCTTTGTTTCGTTGATACGGTTCACGAAGCGGCGACCTTCTTCCGTTCCCGTTGTGACAGCTCCCGCAACTGGAGATACAGCTCCCGCAGCTGATCCTCGTGGATACGCGCCGGCGCGTCCACCATGGGGCAGGCGGCCGTCTGGGTCTTGGGGAAGGCCATCACGTCGCGGATGGTCTTCGATCCCGTCATCAGCATCACCAACCGGTCGAGTCCGAAGGCGATTCCGCCATGGGGCGGGCAGCCGTATTTGAGGGCATCGAGGAGAAAACCGAACTTCTCGCGGGCCTCCGCTTCGCCGATCCCCAGCAGGTCGAATACCGCCTGCTGCATTTCCGGGGTGTGAATACGGATGGAACCGCCGCCGATCTCGACGCCGTTGAGCACCATGTCGTAGGCGCGCGACAAGGCACCGGCGGGATCCTTCTTCAGATCCTCGACGCTACAGGCGGGAGCGGTGAAGGGATGATGCAGGGCCACCCAACGCCCGCTTTCCTCGTCCCATTCGAACATGGGAAATTCCACGATCCACAGGGGACGCCAACCAGGCTCCACCAGACCGCGGTCCTGGCCCAACCGAACCCGCAGCGCCCCCAAAGCATCGTTGACGACCCGGGCCTTGTCGGCGCCGAAGAAAATGATGTCCCCTGCCTTGGCCTCGGTGCGCCGCAAGATCTCGGTGACGACCGTATCCGGCAGGAACTTGAGGATGGGTGACTGCAGCCCCTCTCGCCCTTTGTCGGGATCGTTTACCTTGATGTAGGCCAGACCCTTGGCGCCGAACTGGGCGACGAAGCGGGTCAGATCGTCGATTTCCTTGCGGCTCAGGGCCGCCCCCCCGGGGAGACGGAGGGCGGCGACCCGTCCCTGCGGGTCCCCGGCGGGCCCGGCGAAGACCTTGAAATCCACTTCCCGCATCAGGTCGCCCACGTCCACCAACTCCAGGGGAATGCGCAGGTCGGGCTTGTCGCTGCCGAAGCGGCGCATGGCCTCGCGGTAGGTCAGGCGCGGGAAGGGATTGGGCAGATCGACGTCGAGCACCTGCTTGAACAGGTCGCGGATCATTTCCTCCATCAGCGCCATGATGTCGTGTTCGTCCATGAACGAGGTTTCGATGTCCAACTGAGTGAACTCCGGCTGACGGTCCGCCCGCAGGTCCTCGTCCCGAAAACAGCGGACGATCTGGTAATAACGGTCGAACCCGGCGATCATCAACAGCTGCTTGTACAACTGAGGCGACTGGGGCAGCGCATAGAAGGCATGCGGATGGGTGCGGCTGGGCACCAGATAGTCACGGGCGCCTTCCGGTGTCGCCTTGGTCAGGAAAGGGGTTTCGATCTCCAGGAAACCGTGCTGGTCCAGAAAACGCCTCAGCACTTGCATCACCCGGTGCCGGGTACGGAGCTTTTCCTGCATCGGGGGGCGGCGCAGGTCCAGATAGCGATAGCGCAACCGCACTTCCTCGCTGACGGGGATGTCGCTTTCCAAGGGAAACGGCGGGGTCTCGGCCCGGTTGAGGACGACCAGGTCCGAGGCCAGCACCTCGACTCGGCCGGTCGGCAGATTGGGGTTTTCCGTTCCCTCGGGACGACGCCGGACCTTGCCGCGCACCTGGATCACGTATTCGCTGCGTACCGTCTCGGCGCGGGAGAACGCCTCGGGATTGGAAGGGTCCACCACCACCTGTACCAGACCCTCGCGGTCCCTCAGGTCGATGAAAATGACGCCGCCGTGATCCCGGCGGCGGTGAACCCAACCGCACAGAGTCACCGCCTGGCCGACATGATTCTCGTTCAGTTCTCCACACCGATGGGTACGCATCATGACTGGTCGAATTCCCTCAAATTTGTGATCGAATCGGCTCCGGCTCACCCGCCGGCTGCCGCCTTGGCCGTCGAATCGGCCTTATCGCCGGATTTCCCGCTTTCCGATTTGCCCTGATCGCTGTCGGCCAGATTGCGTTTCTTCTCGCCCTTGCCCTTGAAATCGGTTTCGTACCAACCGCTTCCCTTGAGACGGAAACCGGCCGCCGACACCTGTTTCTGCAGGCTTTCCCGATGACACGCGGGACATTCCTTCAGGGGCGGATCACTGATCTTCTGCAACGCTTCCAGTTCGTGACCACAATCCTGACAGCGGTATTCGTAAATGGGCATTCCGTCACCTCCTACAGGTAGCTTCTGGAATTTCCGCTCTTCCATCATTGGAGACCGGCCCAGGTCTTTTCAAGTTCCTGGGTTTGCGGCATCATGCACGGTCAAAATCGAAATATTATACACTTCGGCAATCCGATCATGCAGCGTCTCACCATCACCCGTCCCGACGACTGGCATCTTCATCTACGCGACGGCAGGCTGCTGAGACAGGTGGCTCCCGCCAGCGCCCGTCAGTTCGCCCGCGCCCTGGTCATGCCAAACCTCTCCCCGCCGGTGACCACCATCGACCAGGCCCTCGCCTACCGCCGCCGCATCCTCGACGCACTTCCGCCCGACTCCGACTTCGATCCTTTCCTGAGCCTCTATCTCACCGAATCCACCCCGGTGTCGGAAGTGGCACGGGCCGCCGCCTGTCCCCACGTCCTGGGATTCAAGCTCTATCCCGCCGGCGCCACCACCCATTCGGAAGCCGGCGTCCGCACGCTGGCGCGTATCTATCCTATCGTCGAAGCCCTGGAACGCCACGGCGTGGTGCTCCAGGTCCACGGCGAGGTCACCGATCCGGAGATCGACATCTTCGACCGGGAAAAGGTGTTCATCGAGCGGGAACTGATCCCCCTCTGCCGGCGTTTTCCAGCGCTGCGCCTCGTCCTGGAACACGTCACCACCCGCGAGGGTGTCCAGTTCGTCCGCGAGGCTCCGGCCACCGTCGCCGCCACCCTGACGCCCCAACACCTGCTTTACAATCGTAACACCCTGCTCGCCGGCGGGATTCGGCCACACCACTACTGCCTGCCGGTGTTGAAACGGGAAACGCACCGCCAGGCCCTGTTACAGGCCGCCACCTCGGGCAGCCCCAAATTTTTCCTCGGCACCGACAGCGCCCCCCATCCCCGTGCGGCGAAGGAAAGCGCCTGCGGCTGCGCTGGGTGTTTTTCCGCCCCCCTGGCGCTGGAACTCTACGCGGAAGCGTTCGAACGCGCCGGAGCCCTCGACCGCCTGGAAGCCTTCGCCAGTCGTCACGGCGCCGATTTCTACGGCCTTCCCCGCAACCGCGCTACCGTGACGCTGGAACGGACCCCCTGGCAGGTGCCGGAAACCGTCGGTGGGGAATTCGAGCTGGTGCCGTTGCGCGCCGGAGAAACCATCACTTGGCGCCTGCGCCCCTGAATCAGCTTTCCTGCTCCAGGTCGTCCAGTTCTTCGAGTTCCTTTTCGAATTCCTCGAAGTCCTCGTCCAGCGGAATCTCACCGTCGTTGATCAGGTACTCCCGCCGCTGAAAGTAGGCGTTGCGGATGAAGGCGTAGCGGTCCAGCGCCGCCTCGTCGAGGACTTCGGTGGCCGCCAGATTGGCGGCCCGGAAATCGATGGTCCTGACGCCGTACAAAGCGAACCATGCCGGCGGAGAGGTGTAGGAAATCGGGTTCAGAAACCCGTCGGCGACACTGCCGGCGGCATCGCGCGGCGAACTGGGACCGAGAAAAGGCAACACCAGATAAGGCCCCGGAGGCAGACCCCACACCGCCAGAGTTTGGCCGAAATCCTCCTCGTGCTTCTCCAGACCGAGGCGGGAAGCCACGTCCACCAGGCCGCCGACCCCGACGGTGGTGTTGACGAGGAAACGGGCTGCATCCTGCCCCCCCTGCTTCACTTTGAACTGGAGCAGGTCGTTGACCGTCACGGAAATGTCCTTCAGATTGCTGAAGAAGTTGGAAACCCCCTGATCGACGAATTCCGGCGTCACCCACTGATAGCCCCGGGCGACGGGCTTCATCACGTATTCGTCCATGGTGTCGTTGAAGGTCTGCATCTTGCGATTGAAGGGTTCCAGGGGATCCCTGGGATCGCCGGTGCTGGCACAACCGGTCAGCAACCCCACAAGAACCAGCGCCCCGAAAGAGCGCTTCCCGTTGAAAAGAATCGCCTTGTTTTTCATCTTCTTGTCATCGTATCGTCACAATCGAGGTGGCTAAAACATTAGCATATTCCGCTCGGGGTAGCGAGTTCGCGCTATACTGTCTCCCCTAGCCGAATCCGCAACGACCATGACGCAACAGAAATCCCCGTTCGCGCGCCGTTTCCGCGGCTACCTGCCGGTCGTCGTCGATGTCGAGACGGCCGGTTTCGATCCCCGGAAACACGCCCTCCTGGAAATCGCCGCCGTGATTCCGACCATGGACGAATCCGGCCTGCTGCGGATCGACGAGGTCCACGCGGCCCACGTCAAGCCGTTCGAGGGCGCCGAACTGGATCCGGCCGCGCTGGCCTTCACCGGTATCGACCCCCACCATCCGCTCCGCATCGCCGTGGAAGAAAGGGAAGCGCTGCTGAAGATCTTTCATCCGGTGCGCGCCGCGATCAAGAAGCACGGCTGCACCCGGGCGATCCTGGTGGGACACAATCCTTCGTTCGATCTGCAATTCATCAAGGCGGCCGCAGAACGCTGCGGTCTCAAACGTAATCCGTTCCACCCTTTCAGCACCTTCGATACCGCCACCCTGGGGGGACTGGCCTACGGCCAGACCGTGTTGGCGAAGGCGGTGAAGGCGGCCGGACTGGAATGGGACAACGACGCGGCCCATTCCGCCCGTTACGATGCCGAGAAAACCGCCGAACTGTTCTGCCGGATCGTCAACCTGTGGGAAACGCTGAAGCGCCGGGCCGAGAGCGATTAGGACTTCTCCGACTCCGCCGCCTGCAGCATCTTCTGCAGCTCGCCGCTCTGATACAACTGCATCATGATGTCACAGCCCCCGACCAGCTCCCCCTTGACGTAGAGCTGGGGATAGGTGGGCCAATTGGCGTACTGCTTCAGAGCTTCCCGCAATTCCGGGTCTTCCAGGATGTTGACGTAGGCGTACTCCACGCCGCAGGCGTTGAGAATCTCCACGGCACGGCCGGAAAAACCGCATTGCGGGAAATCCGGCGTGCCCTTCATGTACAGAAGGATCGGGTGGCTCTTGAGCTGCTCTTCGATGCGTTCCTGAACGGTCATGATCACCTCTTTGCTTCAGGTTGAAAACCAAGTAATTTTATCAGATTTGAGCGAGCCGCTTCACGATCCGTTCCCCGCGCGGGGAACCGGCCTCGACCGCCAGATCCCGTCCCGAGCCAGCGGGATGGAGCCGGATCGTCAGATCCGGCGGCGGTAGCACACCCTCCCCCCGTTCCGGCCATTCGATCAGGAAAATGGTCCTGCCGTCGAGAAAATCGCGCAGGCCGATCCCTTCCAGTTCCTCGGGATCGGACAGACGGTAGAGGTCGAAATGGACCACCCCGGGATAGTCTTCCACCAGCGTATAGGTCGGGCTCCGCACCCGCCCTCGAACCCCCCGGGCCCGCAACAGAGCCCGCACCAAGGTGGTCTTGCCGGCCCCCAGGGGGCCTTGCAAATAGACGATGGTTCCCGGCTCCAGCAGCGGGGCCAGGCGGGCCGCGAACGCGGCCGTCTCTTCCTCGGAGGCCAGAAAGCGGCTCACTGATTGACCAGACGACGAATCCACGGCATCAAATCCAACGCCAGCAAGCCCCGCTGCCCTTCCCCCGCTGCCGCGTCGGCGGCGGCGCTGTGGAGGCAAACCCCCATGCAGGCAGCGTCCCAAAGACTCAACCCCTGGGCCACCAGGCCCGCCAGGGCCCCGGTGAGCACATCCCCCATGCCGCCGGAAGCCATGCCGGGATTGCCCAGGGAACAAATCGCGGGAACGTGGCCGTCGGCACCGATGAGGGTGCCGGCCCCCTTGAGGACGCAGACGCCGCCGTATCGCTCCAGCAATCCCTCCAGAGCGGCGAACCGGTCCGTCTGGATTTCTTTCGAGGTCCCACCGAGCAAGCGGGCGGCCTCGCCGGGATGAGGGGTCAGGATCCAGTTCTCCCGCCGTTTGGGATTCTGGGCCAGCAGGTTGAGAGCGTCGGCGTCCACCACCATGGGCAACCCGCTTTCGCAACAGGCCTGCAACAACCCCCTGGCCCAGCCGGACTGGCCCAGGCCGGGACCGATGGCGATGACCGTCGCCCGGGTCAGCAACGCCTGCAGTTCGGTGGTGGTCTCGACCCCATGACACATGATCTCCGGCCGATTGACGTTGAGATAGGCCGCATGGGAGGAGCGGGTCGCCACCGAGACCAGTCCAGCGCCCGTGCGGGCCGCTGCTTCCGCCGCCATGCGCACCGCCCCGGTGAACCCGGCGTCACCGCCGACGACGAGGACATGACCGAAACTGCCCTTGTGAGCGGTCGCCCGCCGGGGTGACAACCGATTCCGATAACGGCTCAGCAGCCGGGCCGACGGGGGTTGAGAGGTAACCACCGCCTCGGGAACGGACAGGTCCGCGTACCAGACCGTGCCGCAACAGGCCGGCCCCTCGCCGGTGAACAAGCCGCGCTTGAGGCCGATGAAACTGACCGTCGCGTCGGCCTCCACGGCGTATCCCATCACCACGCCACTGTCGGCGTGCAACCCCGAGGGGATGTCGACGGCCAGGACCCTGCCGGCACAGGCGTTGACCGCCGCGATCGCCTCGGCATAGGCCCCGGTCACTTCCCGGTCCAGGCCGGTTCCCAGCAGGGCGTCCACCACCACGTCGAATCCGTCCAGGTCCGGGGGCAAACCGTCGGCGATCCGGCCGCCGGCGGCGAGATAGGCGTCGCAGGCCAGGCGGGCGTCCCCCTGAAGCCGGTCCGGGGAGGACAGGGCGAAAACCGCCACCTCGAGTCGGGCATCCAGGGCTTGGCGGGCCACCACGTAGCCGTCACCGCCGTTATTGCCGCCGCCGCACAACACCGCGATCCGACGGGCCTCGGGCCACTGGCGCGCCATCACCCGAAAGGCGGCGGCCCCAGCCCGCTGCATCAGCACGATGCCGGGAATTCCCAGATCGTCGATGGCGTACCGGTCCATGGCACGAACCTGATCGGCCCGGTACAATCGTTCCGGCAACCGCGTGGTTACGATCGATTCTTCCAATACCATAGATTCACTCCCTGTTGATCCCGTGGATCGTCATTTTCCTCCAAATTCCCGGGCCGACCAAACCTCGCCTTCCGCCATCGACATGGCGGCCCTGGCCCTGAATATCAAAACCTGGGGGCGGGATTTGGGTTTTCAAGCCGTGGGGATCGCCGACACCGATCTCGGGGCGGCCGAACAGCGCTTCCACGACTGGCTGGCGGCTGGATTTCACGGCCAGATGGATTACATGCAACGCCACGGCATCAAACGCAC
>JALSGR010000124.1 GCA_026982635.1 Methylothermaceae bacterium
GCAACAAGTGGCCGGGGGAGACCGGGCGGGAATGGGGGCGCCCCATCGTCATGGACCCGGCGGTGAAACGCCGCGTCGACGCCATCTGGGACGAATTGGGCATTGTTTGAACCACACCAACTCGAAAATTTCCGAAGATCGGTATCAGCCCTCCGGATGGCGTCTCACTTCCTCGATGACCCCTTCGGAGGCCAGCATCAGACCGCGGCGGTAGCAGTCGGCGGCCTCCTCCACCGCCCCCTTGCGCTGCAGCAGGTCGCCGAGCAGACGGTAGGCTTCCACCGTCGGCCCGGCCTCCAGGCTGCGGCGCAGGTAATCCTCGGCCTTGGCCTCGTCCCCGGCCCGCAGCGCCAGTTTCCCCAGCACCCGCAGCAGCACGGGATCGTTGCCGTGGCGCCGCAGCCATTCCTCGGCGTGCTGCAGCTGGACGGCGGGATCCGCCAGCTCGACGGTACCGTACAGTACCACCAGGGTGTCGCGCCAGTGGCGGCCGAGGGTGCGGCGCAGCTCCGCCTCGATTTCACCCCCCGCCCCGGCCTCGATCATGGCGGCAAAATAGATTTCCTGCAGTTCGGTCTCTTGGCGCAGATTTTCCGGAATCTGTCCCCATAGTTCCTGGAGCGTCTTGACGTCGCGTCCCTTGGCGGCCTCGCGCAGCCGGTTGCCGTAGGTTTCCAGCTCCAGCAACCGCAGGTCGGCCTCCATGAGCACCTTGTTCTTCCGCAGCCGCGGCAACAGTTTGGCCAACGCATCCCAGTCACCGAGGCGGGCGTAGACCTGGTGCAGCAGTTTCAGGACCTGGGCGTTGGCGGGGGCGATCTTGTCGAGACGCTTCAGGGCCTCAAGCGCCTGCTCGAAATCACCGCTCTCCAGATGCAGTTCTGCGGCGGTGAGCCGGGCGGCCAGTTCGGCGTCGGGGGAGGCCTCGATGGCCCGGCGTAGATATTCGTCCCGGGCCTTGGCGGAACCGCGGCGATGGGCGGCCCGGGCCGCGGTCAGATAGTGCACCAGGGAATGGCCGCTGACCGCGGCGTGCTCGATCAACTGTTTTTCCGCCTGCTCCCAGTTGCCTTCCGACGCCTGGCGCAACCCCTGGATCAGGCTGCGGATGGCGGCTTCGCTGCGGGCCTGTTCCCGGCGCTGGCGCATCGCCACCGGCAGGCGAAGCAGCAGGCCGACCAGATGGATCGCGGCGTAGAACAGGACGAACCCGATGACGAAGATCAGCACCAGGGTGACGGCGGTCAGCTCGATCTCCCACTGTCCCCAGCCGATCAGCACGTACCCGGCGTCCTGCAGCAGCTTGAGACGGGGCAGCAGGAAGGCGGCGACCACCGCCAGCAGCAGCACCGCCGACCAGAGGATCAGTTGTTTCCGGAGCGCCTGCATCGGTTCAGCCTCCCGCCTCGGTGCCATGCCGGCCGGCTGGAGAGGACTCGATCCGGTGCAGGTCCAGCCGCAATTGGGGCAGATGGCGCAGCAGGCGCAGCGACTGGCCGATCTCCGGCAATTGCACCGCCACCGGCTGCCGCCGCAACGCCTTGAGTTCGGCGATGAACGCCTGCACCGCCTCGTTCTTGGTGTCGAAATGGGCTTCCAGCCATTTTTCCGCCGCCTGCAGGCTGCTGTCGTAGATCTGCGGCTCCCCGCGCACCGCCGCGAATCGGGCGGTCTCCAGCTTCAGGATCAGGGCGTGGCGGATGGCCTCGACTTCCTCGGGGGTCAGGATCGCCTCCACCGGCCGCCCGGTGCGGCGCCGCCGGATGGTCAGCACGTCTTTCCACTGTTCGAGGAAATCCCCGTCTTCGGCCGCCTTCCCCCCGTCGGGAGATGTGGCCACCTTGCCCATGTGGGGAAGAAAGAGGGGCAGGTCGTTGACCTTGTCCTCCAGGGCCAGGATCCGAGCCGAGACGCCGACGATGTCCGGGGTCTTCACCTGTTTCAGGGCCGTCATCTCCCGCACCAGGGCCTCGCGCACCTTGAACACCGCCGGATCGCCGCTCTGGCGCAGCAGTTCGTCGGCCGCTTCCATGGCGCGCAGGGCGGCCGCCACGTCGCCGGTGAGGCGCAATTTCTGGTTGGCGACGCTGAGGAGATATTCGGCATCGGCCAGCATGACGTCGGCGCGGGTACGGCTGATCTGCCGGCCCAGCGCCTGGATCTGGGCGGCCAGCCTGGCGTGGCTGCTTTCCAGCTTCTCGTCCAGCGAGGCCAGCTTGGTGTCGAAGACCTTGGCCTGCTCGTCCAGCATTCCGCGCCACAGGTCCTGGTGGGATTGCTGCTGGGCTTCCAGCCGGGCGACTTGCTCGTGAAGGAGGGCGATTTCCTTCTGCAGGGCGGTCACCTGGTGGGTCAGATCCATCACCCGCTGGACTTCCTTGCCCACCGTACCGCCGAGTCCGGCCTGCTCGGCCCGCAGTTTTTGAAACAGGTAATAGCCGATGCCGCCCAGCCCCAGGATGAGAAGAATCACGACCAGCGTGATCCACAATCCCAGGCGGGGAAGGCCCTCTTCCTCGTACTCGTCTTGTGGGAGCAACTCTGCCATGGTGTTTCCTATCGGTTTGCAAAATACCGTTCCAGCGCCGCCAGCATCGCCTCGTCCTGGGCCGAGGCCGCCAGGATCACTTCGGTGAAGCCGGCCTGGGCCGCGAGCCGGGCCAGACGCTGGCTGGCGACGACCAGGGGCAAGCGCTGCAGCCTGGGCAAGTCGTCCCCCACCGCCGCCTGCAGATGGGCCAGCGCCTCGCCACTGGTGATCAGCACGGCGTCGATCCCCTGGGACAATCGATCCCGCAACGCCGCTATTGTATCCATACCCGGCGGCCGACGACGATACAATTCCACGTAAACGACTTCGCCGCCCCGCCGTTGCAATTCCCTCCCCAGAAGGGACCGGCCGCCACGACCACGCACGATGACCAGACGCCGGCCGACGACCTGGGAAAACGCCGGCTGTTCCAGCAGGCTTTCGGAAGTATACGGCGGCGGCGCTTCACAGGCCACCGGCAACCCGGCGTTCCGCAAGGCGGAGGCGGTCGCCCTGCCGATGGCGGCCAGACGCGAGGACACATCGGCCGGCAACCCGGCGGCGAGGGCGAAACGCACCGCATTGGCGCTGACGAAGATCAGCCAATCGCTGCCCTGCCACCAACCCGAGGGCAAGGGCGCCAGCGGCTCGATCTCCAACATGGGACAGAGGCAGGGCCGCCCGCCGCGGGCAGCGATCGCCCGCCCGAGGCTTTCCGCCTGGTGCCGGGGGCGGGTCACCAGAATCCGGCGTTCAGCCAAGCTGCCGGCCACCATAGACTTGACGCAGAATCCGATCAGCGCCGCGGGCCAGCAAGCTTTCCGCCAGTTCCCGGCCCAATTCCGTCGCTCTGGCGGGATCGCCCTCGATTTCGCCGGAAATCAATGCGGAGCCATCCGGCATTCCCACCCGGCCACGCAAGCGCAGACCTTGCCCTGTCAATTCGGCGAACCCGGCGATGGGTACCTGACAGCCGCCTTCCAAACGTTCGTTGAGGGCGCGCTCGGCCGCGATGCACACGGCGGTATCGGCGTGGTGGAGCGGCGCGAGCAAAGCGTTGATCGCCGCATCGTCCCGGCGGCATTCGATGCCGATGGCCCCCTGGCCGATGGCGGGCAGACACAGATCCGGATCGAGCACCCGGGTGATGCGTTCTTCCAACCCCAGCCGCTTCAGCCCGGCCGCCGCCAGCACGATGGCGTCGAAACGGCCGTCGTCGAGCTTCTGCAGCCGGGTGCCGACGTTGCCCCGCAATGGCTGGACGTTCCAACCGGGAAAACGTCGTTGCAGTTGGCACTGGCGCCGCAGGCTGGAGGTGCCGACCCTGATCGCCGCGGGGGCGGCCACCGGATCGGGGTGGCGATGGCTGACCCAGGCGTCGCGGGGATCCTCCCGCGCCAGGACGGCGCCGATGTGCAGGCCCGGCGGCAGATCCACCGGCACGTCCTTCATGGAATGCACGGCGATATCGGCCCGCCCGTCCAGGATGCCCTGTTCCAGCTCCTTGACGAACAACCCCTTGCCCCCCACCTTGGCCAACGGCGCGTCCAACAGGCGGTCCCCCCGGGTGACCATGGTCACCAGTCGGACCTCGAGGCCGGGATGCGCCTGTCTCAGGCAGGCGGCGACGTGTTCGGCCTGCCACAGGGCCAGGGGGCTTTTGCGGGTGGCGATGCGAATGGTTTCAAGCACGGGAGGACCTGCCGTTTTCTGGCGGGTCATTGTAACAAAATTTGTTCCAGGGGGATTTCATCGCCGCACCGGCCAGGCACCTGGCCAATCCGGGTTTCCGGGAGTGAGGAACGATCGGGCGCCCGACGGTTCAGGCCGGCGGCGGATGTATCACGCGTATCTGCCGCCCTCGGTGATCAGATCCCAGACCGCCGGCTCGGTCTCCAGAATTCCGGCCAGCATTTCGTCGATCTTCGCCAGGCAGGGACGCCGCAGGCCGTGATAGTCCACGTCGGGACCGATGGTGGTGAAACGGACGCCGAACAACCGCAACAGGCGCAGCAACGCCGGCTCCATCACGGCGTAACAGTGGCTGATGTCCTCCTGACGGGCCATGCGCAATATGCCGGCGAACAGGCCGATGGTCAGATGAGGCAGGAGGCGGCGCTCGTCGGGCTCGAAATAGATCTCCGGCTCGGGATTGACGCCGGCCAGGGTGCCGGCCTCGCCGCGGCGCCGTTTGAAGTCCTTGGAAACCGCGAAGCGGGAAATTTCCGCCAGGTGGCGGCGGACGGCCGGATCGGTCACCGGCGCATCCAGGACGCAGTGCTCCTCGATCGGATAGGACGCCAGCGGGTCCTCCGGATCCGGCAGCACCAGGCGCACGGTGGCGGCGTACAAGCCGGTGCGCCGGTGGCGGATGAGATAATGCAACGACCGTCGGTCGTAATCGTCGATTTCCAGATGAACCGTGCGCCCGTCTTCCACCACCGTCCGGCAGTCCTCCACCCGCTCGAATCCGGTCTCGATGCAGTAAACCTGGAAACGGAGCTTGTACACCTCCCGCCGCAGGGCGTCGCTGTCCGCCGGCAGGATTTCGAAATAGCGATCGAACTGCTCGCGTAGGCTCACCTCCCGGAAATGGCCCGTCGGCCTGGATATCGAAGTCATGGTCGCTCGGTGAAACTGGATGGGTTCGACTTACAAGTCTAGTCCAAGGACTCCCGCACCGCCGCCCACCAGCCCACCGAGCGAATTCGTCGCGGCCCTATTCCGCAAGAAAGACAGGTGAAAGTTCATTTCCCGTTCATAAAAGCCGGGCTAGTTTTGCCAAAACGTGGCGCCCATCCCAGAATCCAAAGCAAAACCATCGTCCTGAAACCGTCGCCGCGATAACATCAAGAAAGAACAAAGAAACCGGAAGTATCATGCCGTCTCGTTTCCTGATCTCACTCGCGCTACTCAACTTTTTCGTTATCGCCGCCCTACCGGTGGACGCGCTCCGGGCCGCCTCCGGCACCACCCTGGTCACCGCGACGGGGGTGGTCGTTTCCGAGGCCGAGGTCCGCCGGCGACTCGCCCGCCTGCTGCGCGATCTGGGTGAGCCGCGGTGGGGGCACAGGGCCCTGAGGCGCCTGAATCGACCGGTTCTCGCTTACCTGAAGGCCTTTACCGGCCGGAACTATTTCCGGACCCTGGCCGCCCTGCAGCGCGGCAACCGCTACCGCCCCATGATCCGCGCCGCGTTGAGGCGCGCCGGCCTGCCGCAGGCCCTGGAAGCGCTCCCCATGGCGGAAAGCGCCTACCGCTTCGACGCCCGCAGCCGGACCGGCGCCCGGGGACTGTGGCAGTACATGCCGGCCAGCGCCCGGCGCTACGGTCTGAAAGTGGCACGACGCATCGATCAACGGATCGACCCGGTGAAAGCCACCGAAGCCGCGGTGCGGTATCTCGCCTATCTCCGCAAGCGTTTCGGGAACCGCTCCATGCTGCTGGCCATCGCCGCCTACAATGCCGGAGAGGGGCGCATCGCCCGGATCGGCCAGCGAAGCTACATTCGGGCGGCCCGCCTTCTTCCCCGGGAGACCCGACGCTACGTCCCGGAATTCTTGGCCGCCGCCCTGATTCTCCGGGATCCCGGGTTTTTCGGCTTTCCCGTCGGCGGCACTCCCCCATACCGCTATCTGCAGATCGCCGAACCGCTGTCCCTGCGGCGGATCGCCCGCTGGAGCGGCCTATCCGTCGCCCGCATCCGACGCCTGAATCCCGAACTGCAGCGCCGTGAGCGCCTGCCCGTGCGCAACTACATCCTCCGTCTTCCCACCGCCGCGGCCCGGCGACTCGCCCACCACCTCACCGACGACCGACTCTGGCGGCCGTTGGAACGAAGCGTGGCTTTTCGCGGCGACGGACCCGCCGACCGGGTTGTGGCCCGGAACGCCTCGGGCGTGCTGCTGTACCGGGTCCGGAAAGGCAATCACCTGGCGGGAATCGCCCGCATGTTCGGCGTCGACGTGCGACGCCTCCGGGAAGCCAACCGTCTCCGCAGCGACCGGATCCACGCCGGCCAACTGCTCATCGTTCCGACCCGCAAGCATTTCGTCCAGAAACGCTACCGCGTGCGTCCCGGCGACAGTCTGGAACGCATCGCCCGCCGCCTCGGCGTACCGGTGGAGCACCTGAAGTTCGTCAACGGGGTCACCGATCCGCGGCGCCTGAAAGCCGGCCAGCAGCTTTTCTATTACCAGTACTCCTGAGCCCTGCGGGCAGGCTTCATTCGAACAGGGTTTCGGTGCCGGCCACCACCCCTTTCTCGAAGAATTCGATGGCGTTGCCGTCCGGATCGCGGCAGAACAGCGCCCGGCGCCCCGACTTGCTGGGCGAATAGGGCACGCCGGCTTCTTCCAAGCGGCGGCGGATTTCTTCCAGATCCGGGACCACCAACGCGAAATGGCGGTCACGGCCGCCGTGCGCCGGCCGTCCTTCCTTCGGGTCGGGACTGGGCAGTTCCAGCAAGTGAATCTGCTGGTGCTCGGCGATCTGGAGCCAGGCGCCGGGAAACGGCAGATCCGGGCGTTCGGTGCGCTCCATGCCGAGAACGCCGCAATAGAAGTCCAAGGCTTTTTGGGTGTCGGCGACCAGCAGACTGACGTGGTGAAGATAAAAGCGGTATCGACTCATGACTGGCTCCTTTGTCCGATCGGTCTCCCGGCCTATTTTCCCACATCCGGGCCCGCTAGCGGCGGCACCAGCGCACCACCCTCTGCAAACGACGGTAGGCCGCGGCATCGAGGCTGTCGCGCCACAGGGGCACCGTCAGGAAACGGCCGTCCTCCAGCCGGAAGTGGAGCAGGATCAGCCAGCGGCTCAGCCAGGTGGAGGGCAAGAGCCGTCCACGCCGGACCTGACGCTGCGGCCCCACCAGCTCCCAGCACCGGTCGTGATAGGAAAGCCGGCGCAAGCCGGGGCGCCCGCCCCGGCGCCATGCCATCGTCGCGCTGACCGATACGGCGACCCCCAGGAATACCGCCAGCGGCGGCGACAGGCCGCTCCCTCCCAGGGCCGCCAGCGCCAGGCCATGGCAGCCGAGGAGAAAGCGGCGCTGGAGCCGGGAGTCCCGGGGCAGCCACCGAAAACTCAGGGAAGATCGCGTATCGCCCGGCATAACGACGCCAGTTCCGGATCGGGACAGGGTATGCCGGTGACCAGCCAGTCCCACAGGCAGGGATCCGGTTGAGCCAGGAGACGCTCGAAGGCGGCGCGTTCCCTCTCGTCGGCTTCGGGCCAGCGCCGTGCCAGCCAGGCCGACAACAGCAGGTCCAGCTCCCGCATCCCCCGGCGGCA
This sequence comes from Methylothermaceae bacterium, assembly GCA_026982635.1. Classification (GTDB taxonomy): domain Bacteria; phylum Pseudomonadota; class Gammaproteobacteria; order Methylococcales; family Methylothermaceae; genus Methylohalobius. The sequence goes on from JALSGR010000124.1 coordinate 7,826, forward strand.
GCGCCAGCGTAACTGGTCCTGCGCGGTCGCCATGGCGCTGGCGGGTCACAAGGTGCGTTCGGCGAGGAGGCGCTTGATCGCGGCGATGGCCCTGGCGGGATTGAGCCCCTTGGGACAGGTGTCGGTACAGTTCATGATGGTGTGGCAGCGGTACAGCTTGAAGGGATCCTCCAGGTCGTCGAGGCGCTCCCCGGTGGCCTCGTCGCGGCTGTCGGCGATCCAGCGATAAGCCTGCAGCAGCACCGCCGGCCCCAGGTAGCGGTCGCCGTTCCACCAGTAACTGGGGCAGGCGGTGGAACAGCAGGCGCACAGGATGCAGTCGTACAGACCATCCAGCCGCTCGCGCTCCTCGGGACTCTGCAGCCGCTCGCGGTCGGCGGGTTCGGGGGTCACCGCCTTGAGCCAGGGCTGGATGGCGGCGTACTGGGCGTAGAAGTGGGTCATGTCCACCACCAGGTCCCGGATGACCGGCAGATGGGGCAGCGGGTGGATGGTGACGGTGTCGCCCAGCTCGGCGAGCGGCTTGATGCAGGCCAGGGTGTTGCGGCCGTCGATGTTCATGGCGCAGGAGCCGCACACCCCCTCGCGGCAGGAACGGCGGAAGGCCAGGGACGAGTCGATCTCGTTCTTGATGTGGAACAGGAGATCCAGCACCATCTTGCCGCAGCGGCGCCGGTCCACGGGAAAGATGTCGAGGCGGGGGTTGGCGCCGGATTCGGGATCGAAGCGGTACACGCGCACCGTGAGGATTTCCTCCGCCCCTTCCGGCCGGGGCCAGGTCTTGCCCGGTTCGACCTTGGAGCCGGGCGGCAGGGTGAACTGCACCATGTCAATACACTCTCGGCTGTGGCGGTATCGGTTCGACTTCCGGGGTCAACGGCTTCAGATGCACCGGCCGGTAGGCGATGTGACAATCCCCCCCTTCCAGCCAGATCAAGGTGTGTTTGAGCCAGTTGTCGTCGTCGCGCTGGGGATGATCCTCGCGGGCATGGGCGCCCCGGCTCTCGGTACGGTTGAGAGCGGCGGCGACCGTCACCAGGGCCTGGGGCAACAGGTTGGCCAACTCCAACGCCTCCACCAGATCGGTGTTCCAGATCAGGGAACGATCGCTCAGGCGCAGATCGTCGAAGCCGGCCTCGATTTCCTTCAGCCGCGCCAGCCCTTCCTCGAGCACCGCCCGGTTGCGGAACACGCCGGCGTGGTTCTGCATGCAGCGCTGCATCCGCTCCCGGAGCGCGGCGACCGGCACCGAACCGCGGGCGTGGCGGATCCGGTCGAAACGTTCCAGCAACGGCTCGAGCAGCGCCCCGGACAGCGGCTTGTGGGGGCGGCGCGGCTTGACCAGTTCGGCGCAGCGGATGGCGGCGGCGCGGCCGAACACCACGATGTCGAGCAGGGAATTGGAACCCAGGCGGTTGGCGCCGTGCACCGAGACGCAGGCGGCCTCGCCGATGGCCATCAGCCCCGGCACCGGGGTTTCCGGATCGTCGTCCTTCAGGGTCACCACCTCGGCGTCGAGGTTGGTGGGAATGCCGCCCATGTTGTAGTGGACCGTGGGGATGACCGGGATCGGTTCCCGGGTGACGTCCACGCCGGCGAAGATCCGGGCGGTCTCGGCGATCCCCGGCAGGCGCTCGTGAATGATCCTGGGGTCCAGGTGCTCCAGATGCAGCAGGAGATGGTCCTTGTGGGGACCGACACCGCGGCCCTCGCGGATTTCGATGGTCATGGCCCGACTGACCACGTCGCGCGACGCCAGGTCCTTGGCGTGGGGGGCGTAACGCGCCATGAAGCGCTCGCCCTCGGCGTTGGTCAGATAACCGCCCTCGCCGCGGGCGCCCTCGGTGATCAGACACCCCGACCCATAGATCCCGGTGGGATGGAACTGGACGAACTCCATGTCCTGGAGGGGAAGCCCGGCCCGCAGCACCATGGCGTTGCCGTCCCCGGTGCAGGTGTGGGCCGAGGTGCAGGAAAAATAGGCCCGGCCATAGCCACCGGTGGCCAGCACGGTCATGTGGCCGCGGAACAGGTGGAGACTGCCGTCCTCCAGGCACCAGGCCAGCACCCCGCGGCAGACGCCGTCGTCCATCACCAGATCGAGGGCGAAATACTCGATGAAGAATTCCGCCTGATGTTTGAGGGACTGCTGATACAAAGTGTGGAGAATGGCATGGCCGGTCTTGTCGGCGGCGGCGCAGGTGCGCCTGGCCTGTCCCTTGCCGAAATGGGTGGTCATGCCGCCGAAGGCGCGCTGGTAGATCCTGCCTTCCGGGGTGCGGGAAAAGGGAACCCCCATGTGCTCCAGTTCGATCACCGCCGGAATGGCCTCGCGGCACATGTATTCGATGGCGTCCTGGTCGCCGAGCCAGTCCGATCCCTTGACGGTGTCGTACATGTGCCAGCGCCAGTCGTCCTCTCCCACGTTGCCCAGAGCGGCGCTGATGCCCCCCTGGGCGGCGACGGTGTGACTGCGGGTGGGGAACACCTTGGTGATGCAGGCGGTCTTGAGGCCGCGGGCGGCCAGCCCCAGGGTGGCCCGCAACCCGGCGCCCCCGGCCCCCACCACGACGACGTCGTAGGTATGGGTGATCAAGGGATAGGCTCGGCTCATGGAACGCCCCCACCGGCCACGATCCGGATCAGCGCCACGACGGCCACCAACGTCAGAAGGGCCAGACCCAGCTTGACGGCCAACAGAGCGCCCAGCCGCAGAGCCGGCCGGTGGACGTAATCCTCGATGACGACCTGCAGGCCCAGGACGGCGTGATACCCTGCGGTCAGCAGGTAAGCCAGCAACAGGGCGCCCTGCCACGGACCGGCCAGCCAGGCGCGCAGGGTCTGGTGGTCGGCTTCGAGGAGTCGGGCGAGAAACCAGAGAAACCACAGGGTGAGCGGCAAAAGGGCGATCGCCATCAGCCGTTGCAGCCACCAATGACCGACCCCGGCATGGGCCGCTCCCCATCCCCGCGCCCTGCCTATGGGTGTGCGAAATTCCAAGGCCGACCTCCCTAACCCAACCACAACCAGGTCGACAGCGCCAACCCCAGCGCCGCCGCCAGTTCTATAACGCTGTCGCGGTTCAGGCGCTCCCGGTCGAATCCCAGCAGTACGTCCCAGAGCAGATGGCGGACGCCATGACAAAGATGGAGAAACAGCGCCAGGAGCCAGAGGAGCAAAAACGCCTGCCCCAACGTACCGGTCAAAAAATCCTGGATGGCTTCATAAGCCGTCCCATCGCCGGCGACGGCCACGACGACGGCGACCGTGACCAGCCATCCCATGACGAGGGCGACACCGGTGATCCGATGAGTGATCGACAGCAGCGCCGTCAGGGGAAGACGGTAGATCTGCAGATGGGGCGACAGCGGACGGGGCATGGTGGAATTTTAGATTACGAACCGTACGGGATTGTATGTTGGATCGCCATCGGCCGCAACCACGGCTCGACATCCATGGATTTGGATGGAATGATCTTGTACAAGTTGGTCAACGTTGGGGAACCGTCCCATGGAAAACGAACGAAAGACAGCCGACGCACCGCCGGACAGGATTCGGCTCATGGCCGTTCCCGGCCTGGCCGGGCTCCGGGTGGCCGGCGCCGACGCCTTCACCTTCCTCCAGGGGCAGGCGACCTGCGATCTGCGCCGGATCGGCCCGGCGCGGAGCAGCCTGGGCGCCTTTTGCAATCCCCAGGGCCGGGTCGTCGCCACCTTCCGGATCCTGGCCTGGGAAGAGGGTTATCTTCTCCTCCTGCCCGCCGAGTTGGCCGAAGCGGTCGCCAAGCGTCTGCGAATGTACGTATTGCGCGCCAAGGTGGAAATCCAACCCACGGCGATCGGTCTGGCCGGGATCGCCGGACCGGCGGCCGCACGGATCCGCCCCCTGCCGGCGGAGACCGACGCCGTGATCCCGACCGGGGACCTGGCGTGGATCCGTGTCTTGGACCGCGATCCGCGCTGGCTGGTGGTGGGGGAACCGCGCCGGATCGAGGCGATGCGGCGGGAACTGGAAAGCCGGCCCGATGTGGTCGTCGCCGACGACACAGCCTGGTCCCTGCGGGAAATCCGCAGCGGCGTGCCGACGATCCACACCGCCACCTCGGAAAAGTTCCTCCCCCAGATGCTCAACCTCGACCTCGTCGGCGGGATCGGTTTCGACAAGGGCTGCTACACCGGTCAGGAAGTGATCGCCAGAGCCCAATTCCGCGGCCAGGTCAAACGGCGCCTGTACCGCCTCGCAGGCCCGCTGCCGCGGACGCCCGCGCCCGGTGAACCCCTGGTGGACGAAGGCGAGACCGCAGGCCAGGTGATCGACGCCGCCCCCGCTGGCTCGGTGCGGGAATTGCTCGCCGTCGTTCGATGTGACCGGGCGCACAGTTCCACGATACGACTGGAAGCCGAGCCGGCGATCCCGTTGCATCGGCTGGATCTTGGCTATACTTTGCCATGAACCTTTCACTCTCCTCCAAGGAAAATATCCCGCCATGCGTTTTACCGACGAACAGGAATTCCTCGACCGGCTTCTGGAAGAGATCGAGAACGACCGCATCGACCTGCCCACCCTGCCGGAAGTGGCGCTCAAGGTGCGCAAGGCGGTGGAAAGCGGTGACACCACGGCCTCGCAACTGGCCCAACTGATCAGCGAGGACGCCGCCCTCTCCGCCCGTCTGCTCCAGGTGGCCAACAGCCCCCTGTACCGGGCCCGCGCCGAGATCACCAACCTGCAGATGGCCATCATGCGCCTGGGCTACGACACGGTGCGCTCCCTGATCACCGGCCTGGCGATGAAACAGGTGTTCACCCCGGACTCGCCGCTGCTGGAGAAATACTTCCAGAGCATCTGGAAAACCAGCGTCGACGTCGCCGCCATCAGCCGGGCCCTGGCGTCCCTCTGCCCCCATCTCGACAACGAGCAGGCGCTGCTGGCGGGACTGATCCATCAGATCGGCAAGCTTCCCGTTCTGGTCCTGGCCAACCAGAGCGCCGAGCTGAGCACCGACCAGAACCGCCTGGACAGTCTGCTCGAGGCCCTGCACCCCCGGCTCGGGGAAATGATCCTGCAAAACTGGAACTTCCCCGAAAGCTTGCTGCAGGTGGTGCGGGAATATCGCGACTGGCAACGCCGGCCGGAGACGGAAGAAGCCGATTACGTCGATGTCATTCAGGTGGCCTATCTGGAAAATCTGGCCAGCAAGGGGAAGGAGCCACCGGTGGACGTGTCGCAGATCCCCGCCTTCGAACGTCTGGGAGTGGAACCGGAGATCGAAGTCGTCGAGCTGGAAGGAATCGACGAAACCCGGCGGATTTTCACCTAGCCGGATACCGATCGCCTCGAATTCTCGTCTTCCCGCTTCCCGTGGAGACAGGCGCTTGCCAAGTTTTTTCACAAGCCGGTATAGTGGCGATTCACGATCCACACTTCGGATATCGGCATGGCCACAAACGAGACCGCGGTACGGCGCTTCCGCCGCATCGGTACGATCACCATCGCCGCCGTGTATTTCCTCATCCTGGTGGGCGCCGTCGTACGGGCCTCGGGGGCCGGCATGGGCTGTCCCGACTGGCCCACCTGCTTCGGCCGCTGGATACCACCGACGGCGGAATCCCAGCTCCCCCCCGACTATCACCGGATCTACGCCGACCTGGGTTACGCCGATACCGATTTCAATCCCGTCAAGACCTGGACCGAATACCTCAACCGCCTCACCGGCGTCACCATCGGCATCCTGATCATCGTCACCGTGTGGCGGGCCCGGGCGTTCCTGAAGCGGGACCCGCCGGTGTTCCACGCCGCCGCCGCGGCCCTGGTGCTGGTGACGTTCCAGGGCTGGCTGGGCGCGGTGGTGGTCAGCAGCAATCTGCACCCGCTCTTGATCACCGCCCACATGCTGCTGGCGCTCGCCATCGTCGCGCTGTTGATCTATGCCGTAGCCCGCTCCCAGAAAGCCGATTTCACCCGCCTGTATCTCCACGCCATTTCTCCGAGCCATAGCAGACTGGTGGCCCTCATCCTGGTCATGACCCTGATCCAGATCGTCCTGGGCGCCCAGGTTCGGGAGGCGGTGGACACGATCGCCAAAGCCATGGACTACTCCCACCGGGAATTGTGGCCCGCCAAGCTGCCGTGGGTGTTCTATCTGCACCGGGCCTTCGCCCTTCTGATCCTGTGCGCCAATCTGATCGTCGTCTGGCGTTTCATCCGCTTCCTGCCCCAGGACCACCTACTGTTCAAGCTCAACCTGATCCTGGGACTGCTGGTGGTGATGGCGGTCGCCACCGGAATCGGCATGGAGCGGCTCGGGATTCCGCCGGTGATCCAGCCGGTCCACCTCCTGCTGGCCAACCTGATCTTCGGCATCCAATTTTTGCTTCTGGTGACCCTGCGTTACAGCCGCGGCGAGGCTTCGCCTTCGGAAGCCGACATCACCGCCTCCGGGCGAATCGGCGCCACCGACTCGTCCAAGTGACGACAATCCCGCCCGGCGAGGGCAGCCGACCAACCGGGGAACGGTTCCCGACGCATCTTCACCCAGAACACGGCGACCCGGCGATGGCGGGGAAGAACGGCGACGTCGATTCCCCGAGCGCGCAGCCGGTGGGCAACGGCACCGGCCCGGGACCACTCCGAATACAGCCCCAGGGAAATAGCCCCGCGCCAGGGGCCCTGCTCGAACAGCCAGAGGTCGGTGAGCCCCATGGCCTGGAGCCGGCGCAGATTTTGCCGCGCTCGGGCCATGTCGGCGGCGGGATACATCAGCCAATAACCCGCCACCGTCGTCGCCGGCGCCGCCTCCACTGCCACGTCGATTCCGAGCCGGTGGAGCTGGGCGGCGAAATTCCCCGCCGCCGCCGGGTCCTCGAAGGGGCCGACGCAACGGCAGCACTCGGCGGCCTTCGCCGGGGCCGGCGGTGGCGCCGCTTCGGATGGCGGTGCCATCGGCGGCGGACGCTCCGTCAGCAGCACCAGCGGCGGCGCGGCCGGCGTGTCTGGGACCAAGCTTCCGCTTCCGGGGGGACGTGGCTCCCGCATGCCCCACAGCAGCAAAATCAAGTTGGCCGCCAGGAGGATGGCGAACACCCGGCGGCTCATGGGCCTCGGCTGACCACGGCCAGTCCTTTCAGCACCAAGTCCGGAGCCAGTTGGACCGGCACGGACAAGCCGGCAGCCAGCCGGCTCGCCCCACCGCCGGTCAGGATCACGTGGAGCGGCGACCAGCGTTTTCCCAGTTGCCGCACGCTGTGTTCCACGAAGCCGAGCAGAGCCTGATGCACGCCCAGGGCCACCGCGGCGACGGTGCCGTCGCCCAAGAGGCCGGACACCGGCTCTTCGCCGTCGAGCCTCAGATCGGCGGTTCCCTGTACCAGGGCACGCCGCATCAGTGCCGCTCCGGGACAGATCAAGCCCCCGTGATGCACGCCGTCCTCATCGACCACGTCCAGGGTCAGGGCCGTACCACAATCGACGACGCAGGCAGGCAGGGGATAATGATGCCGGGCTGCGATCAGCGCCAGCCAGCGATCCACCCCCAAACGTTCCGGCTCCCGATACCCGTTTGTCACCCCGAACCCTTCGGCCCGGGCGCTCAGGAAACGGGGGCGGAGCTTCCAACGACTTTCGCTCCAGGACCGGATGCACGCGGCCGTCTCGGCTCCCGCCACATTGGCGACCCAGATCCGCCGCGGCACCGGCAGCCTCCCCCAGACTTCCTCCAGACGGTCGACCGTCAGGGCGGTACCGCCGGCGCAGCTTCCCCCCGGCTGCAGCATCCCTTCCTCGAGCAGCGCCCATTTCAGGCGGCTGTTGCCGCTGTCAACCAACAGTTCCATCCCCACCCTCCTGCAGACGCAATTGGACGTCGCCGGCCGCCAGCAGCCGCTCCCGACCCTGGCGGTCCACCAGACGCAGCAAGCCCTCGTCGGTGACGTCGATGGCGGTGGCGTCGAACCGATCCCCGCCCTGCCGCACCGTCACCGCCCGGCCGAGAACGCAGTTCCAGCGGCGCCAGTCCCCGAGCCAGGGAGCCAGGCCGCCGTTTTCGTAGTCGCCCAACAGCGGCAACAGTCGATTCAACAGGCTGGCGACGGTCCGGTTGCGTGGCGGCATTCGTCCCAGGATGGTGTAGGCATCCACCCACGGCTGATCGATGGCCCCGGCCACCCGCGGGGGCAACCAGAGATTCAAACCCAAACCGACCACCACTTTGCACTCCCCCTGATACTCGCCGACCGCTTCGATGAGCACCCCCGCCAGCTTGCGTCCCCGCCAAAGCACGTCGTTGGGCCATTTCAGGGCGAGCCCGGAAAACCCCAGGCCGTCGAGGGCCCGCACCACGGCGACCCCTACCGCCAGACTCAGACCCGCAGTGAGGGCCGCGTCGGTAAAACGCCACGCCAACGACAGATAGATGTTGCAACCGAAGGGGGAAACCCAACGCCGTCCCAACCGCCCCCTGCCCGCCGTCTGGGTCTCGGCCAGGCAGACCCGCGCCCGCCCCGCCTCCAGCGGGGCGCTCATCAGATGGGTATTGGTGGAAGGCAGACAGGCGTGAATTTCCAGAAGGGGCCGGGGAAGACCCGGGTCCAGGGCACCGAGGATGGCATCTCCGTCCAGCCGTTCGAAAGGCTGGGCCAGACGATAGCCGCGCCCGGATACCGCCTGAATCTCCAGCCCCAGATTCTGCAAGGCGCGTATCTGCTTCCAGACGGCGCTCCGGCTCACCCCCAAATCATGGGCCAGCCGCTCCCCGGAATGGAAGCGGCCGTCGGCGAGGCGGTTCAACAACGACTCCCCGGTGGGAGACAGCATGGGTTCGTTCGAACGAGCGGATCCGTAGCGCGTCAGTATAGCAGGAAAGCGCCCCTACTCTCCCTCGGAAACCTGCTTGCGTTCGCGCAGCAAAGTGAGCTGGCGCTTGACCACGTGACGGATGAGCGCTTCGCGGTCCTGTTCCCGCATGCTGAGGAAATCGACCCCCACCCGCCAGCTTTTCTCCCCCTCACAGGGGGAACAATGGACGACCCGACCGAAGGTGACGATCCCCACCAAGGAGGGCGGCAGCACCATCTTGAGCTCGAGCAGCTCTCCCTCGGCGAGCGGGCGATCGACGTCGAAGGCGATCCCCGCCGCGCTCAGGTTGACCTTGCGGGTGGGTTGATCGGCCAGACGGTTGTTGCTGATCATGAGTGCCTGGGCCACCACGTCGATCTTGCGCTCCAGAGTCTTCAGATATTCGGCCACGTCGGGGTTGTCGCGCTCGATGCGTCGCAGGTGGGCATGGGATTCCTGGGTCAGATACTCCAGGGTCGCAGTCAGGGAAAAGGCGTCCATGGCCCGGTTTTGAAACTGGGCCGGATCCGGCATGTCCTCCGGGGCGATGGGGCGATAGACCAGGACGATCTCGTCCTCGATACGAAAAAAGCGGCGTCTTTCCTCCGCTGGACGGGTCGGTTGCAGCGGCTGCATCGTCTTCTCCTTCGTTCAATGGCTGGGCGGAGAGGCCGATTCCTCCCCGGATGGCTGTTCCAGGATGATTTCCACCCGGCGGTTCCGGGCCCGGTTGGCGGCGGAATCGTTGGGCACCAGGGGCCGGGTGTCGGCGTAACCGGCGACCATCAGGCGCTTGGGATCGACCCCGCCCTTCAAGAGCTCGTGGGCCACGGTCACCGCTCGGGCCGCGGACAACTCCCAGTTGGAGCGGTACCATTCGGTGCGGATGGGAACGTTGTCGGTGTGGCCGGCGACGATCACCTTGCCACGACTACGCTTGACCACGGCGATGATCTTTTTCATCGCCGGCCCGAAACCGGCGTTCAGGACCGCGCTACCGGAGGGGAAGGAACCCCGCTCGTGAATCCGGACGATGATCTTGTCCTTCTCGGTCTCCACGCTGATCCTGCCAGCCTTGATCTCTTCGAGGAGCGACTCGCGGATCCGCTGAGCTTCGGCCTCCAGTTCCTTGCGGCGCTCCTCCGCCAACCGTCTTTCCATCTCCTCCTTGTCCATTTCCCCTTTACCCTCCGCCTGGGTTTCCCGGGTGGATTCGGGAATCTCCAGATTGGGCAGGTCCTCGGTGGTGGTCTGGCGGATTTCGTCGAGGGGCGTCGGCTCCACCGTGGCGGGGCTGAAATGCTGGGCGATGACGCTGGTGCCCTTGACCACTTCGTAGGCGGCGATTTCGGTCTGGACGCCGAAGGCGTTCTTCAGGGACGCGGCCATCTGCTTGAAGCGGATCACGTCCATGGTGGCGAACGACAACAGCAAGACGAAAAAGCACATCAGCAGCGACATCAGATCGGCGAAGGTCATCACCCACGCCGGGGCCCCGGCTTCACACTTGGGACATTCGTCGGCCGATTCGGACATGGTCAGTCACCGTTGTTGCGTTTCTTCTCGGGCACGTAGGCGTTGAGGAGGGTTTCCAGCACCTTGGGATTCATCCCCTCCTGAATGCCGTTGATGGTCTCGAGGACGAGGGACTTGGCGGTCTTTTCGTACTCGCTGATCAACGCCAGCTTGTCCGCCAGGGGAATGGCGAAAGCGTTGGCGATCACCGCCCCGTAGAGGGTGGTCAGCAGGGCCACCGCCATGGCCGGCCCGATGCTCGCCGGGTCCGACATGTTGGCCAGCATCTGCACCAGACCGATCAGGGTCCCGATCATCCCCATGGCCGGGGCCATGTCGCCGATGGCCGACCACATGGCCTGGCCCACCTCGTGACGCTTGATCGCCTGGTTGATCTCCTCGCTGAGCATCTTGCGGATCAAGGCCGGATCGTGGCCGTCGACGCACAGGGTGATCCCCTTCTGGAGGAAGGGATTTTCCACGTTCTCGTTCTCCAGGGCCAACAGGCCGTTCTTGCGCGCCACGTCGGCCAGGCGGACGGCCTCCTCGATCAGCTTGGCGGGATCGTCGAGCTTGTTGAAGAACGCCTTCAACGCCACCCCGAAGGAGCGGAAGAAATCGCCCAGGGTGATTTTCATCAGGGTCACCATGAAGGTGCCCCCGAACACGATCAGGATGGAGGGCACGTTGATGAACAGGCTGAAGTCGCCCCCCATGGCGATGGAAGCCCCGATGATCCCGAGACCACCGAGAAAACCCACCAGCGTTGCGATGTCCAAAGGGTGATCCTCCTCACGAATTTCACTCCACTACTTAGAAAAGTAGCACGCCGACGGCAGATGAAAAGTCGGCGCAGGGGGCGAAGATCAAATCTCGACCACCCGGTCGGGGCGGAAATCGGCCACCAGCCGGCGCCCCTGGTAACCGCGTGGATTGCACAGCACCCGGGTATCGGCGCACCGGTAGTCCCACACCACATGGGTATGGCCGTGAAACCAGGCGGCGATCTCGTAGCGATACATGAGCTCGCGCAGATCGTTGCAGTAGGCGAAACGGTTGAGGGCCGAGGGCCGGTTGTCCCAGCTCCAGAAAGTGGGGGCGTGATGGGTCACCACCACGGTCGGTCCCGGGAAAGGGGTCTGCAGCGCCCGTTCCAGCCACTCGCGCGAGCGCCGGTGCAGGGACAGATAATGGTGGAGGCGGTAGGCGCCGTCCTGGAAACGGATCTTGCGGAAATCGTTGACCGACGAC
>JALSGR010000125.1 GCA_026982635.1 Methylothermaceae bacterium
GACCCACAACGCATAACCGAGCGTTCGCAATCCCATGATTCCTCCCATTCTCAAATCTTCCATTTTAAACGCCGGAAAAAAAGGCGCCCGTATTCGGGCGCCGATCCGAGAGGATGAACGAAGACCAGTCCTCAAAAAGACACGTCCCACTGAACCCGGACGCGGTTGTCCTGGGTGTCACGACCGCCGTCTTCCTCCTCGAGAGTGAGATGGGAATAATCCACCGTCACTTTGTTGCGATGACCGGCGAAGAAATAATTGAGGGCCGCGGTGTATTCACGGCGCAGCTGATCCTCGGACAGATTGCCGGCGATCGGCTCTTCCACGAAAGCGTAACGGAACGCCAACTCGAGATTTTCCGGCACGGCGGGAATCAAATGATGGAAGAAATAACCGGCCTGGGAATAACTGCCCCACATGCTCGCGGTCTGGTCGTTGATCCGATCACGCACCCGCTTCCAGTGATACTCGTGTTGCAGGGAAAACCCCTGCCATTTGAAGGCCACTTCCTCCACCATCTGCTGGATGTGGAACTGGCCGTTCTCCGCCGCCGCCGGCTTGGTGAAACCGTCGAGATTGCCGCAACCGCTCGACGACCAACGGGTGCACCGCCCCTTGGTGGTAGCGGCAGCGAAGGCGATGCTGCCGGCCGGCTTTTCATGGAACTCCACGTCGGTCTGACGCCACTTGAGATCGCGGCCGAGGAAATTCCACTGCCACCGGGCCATGTACATCATGTTGTCATCGTCGTTCTTGACCCCCCGGCCTTCCCCGGTGAAGACCCCGGCATAATAGCGGGAATCCGCGAACGTGCCGGGAAACAGGCGACCGTAGAGCATGGCGCCCATCTGACGATCGATGGTGAAGATCCGGTTGACGATGGATCGTTCGACGAACTGCTGTTTACCGGATGAATCGACCCGCTCCCGGTTGTAATTGATTTTCCACTGCCCCAGACGCAAGGAAGCCCAGGGATATTTCTCCATCGAGATGCGCCAGTCGATGACGCGCGTACTGGCTTTTTCCGAGTCGTCGTCGTGTTCCCGGGTCGGCTGCAAATCCAGCTCGAAATAGTACTTGAGCCAGGGACGATAACCGTGCCCGCCGATCTTCATCCGAACCCGGCGCAATTCGAACGTGCTCTCCTCGTCGCGGGCGAAATGGGAAAAGGTACGGGGATCGGAACGCATCGGATAGGTGTAGCGCATCTGGGCACGCCATTGCAGATGGGTCGCCCAATTGCCGTCCCGGGTTTCCAGCTTGAAGCCCTTCTTGCCCCAGCCGACCTTGACCGGGAACTCCTCGGCCACCTGACGGTGTACTTCTTCGGCCACGACCTTGCCGATCTCCGTCCGCGGGACCGGCGGCGACGAGACCGTTTCCACCGCCTTCTCGGCACCGCCTTCGAGACCGGCCACATCGTCCGCTGACAACACGCCCTTTTTCACCAGAATCTCAGCCAAAGCGGCGCCTGCGGAATCGGCGCGCTTGACCTGGCGCCATTCCTGACGGGATATCACCCCCTTCTCCAGCAGCACGTCCTCCAGACTCTGTCCCGCCGATGCCGATACGGACGTCAGCGCCAGAGTACCCAGAAGCACGGGCCGCCTCAGCAATGCAACGATCGTTCTAGACATGAAAGCCTCACTCCCGGTATTGCAAAGCCTTGGAAATATATGAAAACCAAATGACGATCTCGTGTCAGATTTGTGACAATTCGATGACAATCGCCACCGATTTCCCCTTACCGGAAGCACGAAAAAACCCCGTCGGTCACTCGAACCAACGAGGCTCCTCAAACCTTTGGCGGAGAGGGAGGGATTGTTCGCCCCGTCCCTGGGGCTCACCCCTCGCTGCGCTCGGGGCCGCGCTCCGCACGTCCAAAATCGCTCCCGGCGATTTTGTCGAACCCCGTCGAGGGTTCTCACCCTCCCTCTCGCGGAAGCACGAAAAAACCCCGTCGGTCACTCGAACCAACGAGGCTCCTCAAACCTTTGGCGGAGAGGGAGGGATTCGAACCCTCGATGGGCTTTTGACCCATACTCCCTTAGCAGGGGAGCGCCTTCAGCCGCTCGGCCACCTCTCCGGGAAATCTGCGGGGATTGGGGTCATTCCACTTCCGGGCCGGTTTCGGCATCGGAGGATTCCGCAGCGGACGGCGTTTCCGTCTGGCCGGCCTCCGCTTCCTTCTCGCGCTTGATACGCTCGTAGATCTCCTCCCGATGCACGGCGACTTCCTTAGGCGCGTTGACGCCGATACGCACCTGGTTCCCCTTGACACCCAGGACCGTCACGGTGATGTCGTCGCCGATGACCAGCGTCTCCCCAACTCTCCGGGTCAGTATAAGCATAAGATCGTCCTTTCTGTTGCCTGGTGATCAGCCCTTGGGGCCGACAGCAGTCGTAACCGGATTATAACACCCCGATTTTTTTCGGCAAGGCGAACGTCCGCGTCTTACGCCGCCTTGTCGAGCCCAAAAGCGTCGTGCAGGGTGCGCACCGCCAGCTCCAGGTATTTCTCGTCGAGCACCACGGAAATCTTGATCTCCGAGGTGGAGATCATGCGGATGTTGATGCCCTCCTCGGCCAGCGCGCGGAACATCCTGCTGGCGATCCCGGCGTGGGAGCGCATCCCCACCCCCACCAGCGACACCTTGACGATGCGGTCGTCGCCGGTGACCTTGCGGGCGTTCAGCTCCCGCCGCACCGTCTCCAGAATGTCGAGGGCTTTGGGATAGTCGTTGCGATGGACGGTGAAGGTGAAGTCGGTAGTGTCGTCCTCGGCCACGTTCTGGACGATCATGTCCACCTCGATGTTGGCGTCGGCGATGGGACCGAGGATGGCGGCGGCGATGCCGGGGCGGTCGGGGACCCCTTCCACAGTCAGCTTGGCTTCGTCCCGGTTGAAGGCGATGCCGGAAATCAGTGCCTGTTCCATGTCCTCCTCCTCGTAGGTAATCAGGGTACCGGGGCCGTCGGCGAAGGTGGACAGCACCCGCAGCGGAACGTTGTACTTGCCGGCGAACTCCA
>JALSGR010000126.1 GCA_026982635.1 Methylothermaceae bacterium
TGTACCCGTCAGAAAGAGGAAGAAAACGAATCGCAGGCCCAGGGTACCGCTGTGCCCGCGCCGGCCCAGCCGAGTCAGGGAGCGGCGGGTGGAACGCAACCGTCCACAGGACAGGCATCCGGCTCCGCTGCGACCGCCACCCAGCCGGCGACCGGAGGTGCCCAGCCACCGGCAGGGAGCCTGCAGCAGTCGGCCCAGGAGACCCTGGAAGCGGCCAAGGCACTGGCGGGGCAGGCGGTCGAGGGCGCCAAGCAACGGGTCGAGGGTGTCCAACAGTCGGCCCAGGAGACCCTGGAAGCGGCCAAGGCATCGGCGCAGCAGGCGGCCGAGAGCGCCAAGAGCAGCGCCCAGCAACGGATGGAGGGCATGAAACAAGGCATGCAGGATAAAATGGAAGGTATGAAGCAGGGCATGCAGAGCAGGATGGAGGGTATGAAGCAGGGTATGCAGCAACGGATGGAAGGGATGCAAAAGCAAATGATGATGCCCTCGTCTCAGGAGGGCGGTGAATGAGCGGTTTCGACTCCAGCCGAGGGGCCGTACTGGCGGCCGCGGTGGCGGCCCTTTTCACCGCCGGATGCACGGCCCAGAAGGAAGCGGAAGAACGGCAGGCCACTCCGGCATCCGATCAGGCCATGCCCGGGATGTCCGGGATGAAGGACATGGCCGCGGAAACGGCACCTGCTGGTGAGGGGGCCGTGGAAGTGAAGGTCGCCTGTTTCGGCATCAATGCCTGCAAGGGGCAGTCGGATTGTGCCACGCCCAACAACGCCTGCAAGGGAATGAACAGTTGCAAGGGACAGGGGTTCAAATACGTCAGCCTCAAGGAATGCGAAGCCCAGGGCGGCAAGGTGATCACCCCCAGCATGTGAGATTCGACGGGCCCGCCCTGCGGGCCCTTTCTCTATCCTGATGCTTTGGGAACGTCCTTTCCCCGGCTTCGGTCTCGGTCTGCGCAAGGAGCATTATCAGGCGGTCGTGGCCGGTTCCCCGGCGGTGGACTGGTTTGAAATCCTGACCGAAAATTATCTGGTCGGCGGCGGCAAGCCGTTGTATTTTCTGGAAACGATCCGGGCCCGTTATCCCATGGCCATGCACGGGGTGTCCCTGTCCATCGGCAGCGCCGACCCCCTGGATCGCACCTATCTCAAGCAATTGAAAACTCTGGTCGAGCGGATCGAGCCGCTCTGGGTTTCCGACCATCTGTGCTGGACCGGGGTGGGCGGGATCAACCTGCACGATCTCCTGCCGTTGCCGTACACCGAAGCGGTTCTGGCCCACGTGGTGGAACGGGTGCTGCAGGTGCAGGAATTCCTGGGGCGCCGTATCCTGCTGGAGAACGTGTCCAGTTACCTGCAGTTTCCCGAGTCGGAAATGCCCGAGTGGGAATTTCTGCGTCAGGTGGCCGAACGGGCGGACTGCCTGATTCTGCTCGACATCAACAACGTTTATGTCAGCGCCCGCAATCACGGCTTCGATCCTTGGGAATACCTGGAAGCGATCCCACCGGAGCGGGTCTGGCAGTTTCACCTGGCCGGCCACACCGATCTCGGCGACCGGGTCATCGACACCCATGATCATCCGGTGCGTGACGAGGTCTGGCGGTTGTTCCGCCAGGCCGCCCGCCGTTTCGGGCCGACGGCGACCCTGCTCGAGCGGGACGACCGCATCCCGCCCCTGGAAGAACTGGTGCAAGAACTCGATCGCGCCCGGGCGCTGGTCCGGGATTGCTGGCAATGACCCGCCTGGCCCGATTGCAGCACCAGCTTCAGCAGGCCATCCTGGGCAGGATCGAAATGGACTGGCCCGGTCTCGAGATCTACCGCGACGCCTACCGGCTGCGGCTCACCGAAGCGCTGGAGGCCGAGTATCCCATGCTGACCCGCTGGCTCGGTCAGGAGCGCTTCTCCCGGATGGCCTGGGACTACATCCGCGCCCATCCCTCCCGCCATCGTTCCATCCGTTGGATCGGCCGCCACTTGGCGGAATTCCTCCACCGTCGGGGTGAGCCCGCCCACGGGGAGATGGCGGCGTTCGAATGGGCCCTGGGCCTGGCCTTCGACAGCGCCGATGCCGTACCGCTTTCCGGCGAGACGCTGGCGGCGGTGCCGCCGGAGCGCTGGCCGGATCTGCGCCTGGAGTTTCATGCCAGCGTGTCCCTGCAGCGCTTCCATTATCCCGTGCCCCGGTTGTGGAAGGCGCTCCAGGCGGAAACCCGCCTGCCGGACTGTGTTTACCAGCAGGAACCCCAGGACTGGCTGATCTGGCGTCGGGAGCTGCGCTGTTACTTTCGTTCTCTGTCACCGGCCGAGGCCCGGGTGCTCGAATGGTTGCTGGACGGGGAAATCTTCAGCGCCGCCTGTGCCTGTCTCGCCGGCTTCGATCTCCCCGGCGATGCGGCCCGGCAGATGGCCGGGTGGCTGCAGCGCTGGCTGGAGGATGGTTTGGTCGTCCGGATAGCCTAAAAATGCCAGGTGGCGCGTGTCCAAAACGCTGGCGGTGGTTCGAATCCGACCGAGGGTTCCCATCCTCTTTCCTCGGCTCCCGGGGAATGAAAAAACCCCGCCGGCCACTCGAACCGGCGGGGCTTCTGCAGGCATTGGCGGAGAGGGAGGGATTCGAACCCTCGACACCCGGTTAGGGTGTACACGAGTTCCAGTCGTGCGCCTTCGACCACTCGGCCACCTCTCCGGTGAATCTATTCATTCTATCAGCCTTCGAGCAGGGTTTCCACATGGGTGGCGGCGCTGGCGGCGAGGGCCTGGTGGTGATAGCCGCCTTCGAGGGCGGAGACGATCGGGGTGCCGAAGCCCAGGAGCCGGCGGGTGATCCAGGCGTAGTCGGATTCTTCCAGGAGCAGGGCGCCCAGGGGGTCGAGGCGGTGGGCGTCGAAGCCGGCGGAGACCAGGATCAATTGGGGCCTGAAGGCGGTCAAGGCGGGAAGGATACGTTTTTCCACCGCCTGCCGGAAGGCGGGGCCGTCGGTGCCGGCGGCCAGCGGGACGTTGACCAGATTGCCGACGCCGGT
>JALSGR010000127.1 GCA_026982635.1 Methylothermaceae bacterium
GCAGGGGCAGGTCGGCCAGGGCCGACAGAAGGGCGCACAGTTCCGCCAGCGAGGCACTGTCGCCTTCCACCGGGCCGTAGGACTGCTCGAACACCAGGCTGGCGGCCAGTGCCAGCGGTTGTGTCCGGGCGTAGCGGGCGGCGAGGAAGTTGGACAGGATCATCACCCCCTTGGAATGAATCGGCCCGCCCAGTTCCGTTTCCCGTTCGATATCGATGACCTTGCCGTCGCCCAGTCTGGCCGTGGCCGTGATCCGGGTCGGACGGCCGAAGCGGAAGTCGCCCAGGGAAATGACCGACAGGCCGTTGATTTGGCCCACCTGGGCGCCCTCGGTGTCGATGAGGAGAACGTCGCGCTCGATCGTTTCCTGGACCCGTTCGCGCAGACGGCTGCTGCGGTGGATTTTGGCGTCGATGGCGGCCTGGACGTCGTCCCGGGTGATCAGATCCCGGCCGGCGCGGCGGGCCTGGTGGTCGGCTTCCTTGAGGAGATCGGCGACGCTGCGCAGATGGGTCGTCACCTTGAGGGCGTCCTCCACTTCTCTGGCCCCGTGTTCCACCACGCGGATGACGGCGTCCCGATGCAGCGGCCGCAGCTTTTCCTTCCGGGCCAGGGTGGCGAGAAGGCGGGCGTAGAGCTGATGATTTTCCGGGGTTCTGGGAATCGACTCCTCGAAGTCGGCGGCGATCTTGAACAGGTCACGGAACTCCGGATCCAGGGCGTCCAGGAGGTAGTACAGCAGCCGATCGCCGAGCAGGATGACCCGGACGTCGAGGGGAATGGGTTCCGGTTCCAGCGGCAGGGTGCTGATCAGGCTCAGGGCCTTTTCCAGGGATTCGATCCGGATCTCCCGGGCCTGCAGGGTGCGTTTCAGGGTTTCCCAGGCCCGAGGCTGCAGCAGCACCTTGCGGGCGTCTAGGATCAGATAACCGCCGTTGGCCTGGTGCAGGGCGCCGGGTTTGATCATGCTGAAATCGGTCACCAGCGTGCCCATGAAGGCGTGGTAGTCGATGCGGCCGAGCAGGTTGGTGTGGTTGGGCAGGGTCTCGTGAACCACCGGCGCGCCTCGATCGTCGCCGTGATCGACCAGCAGATTGATCCGATAGCGTTTGAGCCGTTCCTCAGCCCGGGAAACCATGAAAGGCAGCGGAACCGGCGGTGTCGGCTGGGGCAGGAAATCCTCCACGTGCTCGACGATGTCCTGATGGACCGCCTCCAGATGAGCCAGCACACCGCCCAGGTCGTGATAGCTCGCCCGCAGATCCTCCAGCAGGTGACCGACCGCGTGATCGACGATCTCGCGATTGAGCCGGCGCAGCTTCTCCCGGGTTTCCTTGCGCCAGGCGGGGAACTGGCGGACCAGCTTCTGCAGTTCCTGCTGCAGTTCCGCGATGGCGGTCTCGATCTGTTTCTGGGTTTCCGGGGGCAGCTGATGGAAGACCTCTGGGTTCATTACCTGACCGTCGCGGGTCAGGGGGGCGAAGGCGAAACCGGTCGGGGTTTCCAGCAGGGCGATTCCCCGTTGCCGGGCCCGTTCGCGGAGCTCGTCGATGGCTTTGATTTCCCGCTCGCGGGCGGCCTGTTCCAGTTCTTCCACCCGGGCGCGGTATTCTTCCCCTTCGAAGGCGGCGGGGATGGCGGTGCGCAGTTCGTCGATGAGTTCGTCGATGTCCCGGCGCAGTTGCCGCCCCCGCCCGGCGGGCACTTCGATGGCCTTGGGTTTGAAGGGATCCTTGAAATTGTGAACGTAACACCAGTCCGCCGGCACCGGCCGGTGGCGGGCGTGTTCGCCCACCACGTCCATCACCGCCGTCAGTTTCCCCACCCCCGACGGGCCGAGTACGTAGACGTTGAAATCCGGGTCGGCGATGTCCACGCCGAGATGGAGGGCGTCCATGGCGCGGCGCTGGTCGAAGACCAGGGGAACGTCCGGCAGCTCCCCGGTGTGGGTGAAGGGGAAATGGCCGGGATCGCAGCGGGCGTAGAGCTGATCGGGAGTCAGTGGTTCGAGTTCTTCCATTTTTCCGCCTTGAATCGATCTTGGACTGCATTGTAGGTTTGCGTGCCGGCGGGGGCAACGCTATTCTCCAGGGACGACAACGAGCGCCGGATTATGGAAGACCTTTTTGCCGATGCTTATCTGGACCTGTTCCGCCGTCTCCTCATCGCCCTGGCGCTGGGGTTTCTGATCGGCCTGGAGCGAGGGTGGTCCAAGCGTGAGCTGGAGCCGGGACGGCGGATCGCCGGCATCCGCACCTTCGGGCTCATCGGTTTGCTCGGCGCCCTGACCGTGGTGCTGGCGCGCGAATCCAATCTGTGGGTGATCGCCCTCGGGTTCGGGGGGCTGGGGGTGCTGGTCGCCGCCATCTCCCATGTAGAGGCCCAAAGAACCGGAGAGTACGGCATCACCACCGAAGTGGCGGTGTTCATCGCGTTTGTCCTGGGAGCACTGGTGATGACGCCCCACGTCAAACTGGCCGCCGCCGCGGCGGTGATCACGGCCGTCATCCTGGGGACCAAGCCGGTGCTGCACGCTTGGATCCGCGGGCTGGCGCCGGAGGAAATCCACGCGGTGTTCAAGCTGCTGCTGATTTCCGTGGTGCTGTTGCCCGTTCTTCCCGACCGCACCTTCGATCCCTGGGAGGCCCTCAATCCCTACGAAATCTGGTGGATGGTGGTGCTGATCTCGGCGATTTCCTTTCTGGGGTATTTCGCCATCAAAATCGCCGGTCCCGGGCGCGGCATTCTGCTGACGGGGTTGTTGGGGGGGCTGGTTTCCTCCACCGCCGTCACCCTCAATCTGTCACGGCTGTCCCGCCTGCAGTCCGAAGCGCCACGCCTGTTGGCGTCCGGCATCGTCATCGCCTCGACCACCATGTTTCTGCGCATCGTGCTGGTCACCGCGGTGTTGCGGCCGCCGCTGGCAGGCGTCCTGTTCCCGGCCTTGCTGGCGATGACGTTGCTCGGTTATGGGAGCGCCTGGTGGTTGATGCGCCGGGA
>JALSGR010000128.1 GCA_026982635.1 Methylothermaceae bacterium
ATCAGCCCGCCCTCGGATGGGGTGACCGTGCTCAATCCTGGTCTGATGTTCGGCGCCGGTGCCGATGTCAACCTGTGGAAGAACGTCTATATCGGGGCTGATTTCCGTTATCACGTGACACCGGGGAGCAAAAGCGATCTGAACGGCGTTGAAGATACGGATACCGACGGCTTGACTGCCGGTGGCTACGTCGGCTTCAGTTTCTGATCCCGGCGCGGATCGGAATCCGGAAAGGGGCCTTTACGGCCCCTTTCTTTTTTGTGCTGTTTTACAATATGGCGCTATGAAGACCCTCTATCCCGCCATCGAACCCTACGCCACCCATTGGCTCGAGGCCGACGGTCATCGGGTCTATTTCGAGGAATGCGGCAATCCCGACGGCCTGCCGGCGGTGTTTCTCCACGGCGGTCCCGGTTCCGGCTGCCGGCCGGAGCATCGCCGTTTCTTCGATCCCGAACGCTACCGCATCGTTCTTCTGGACCAGCGCGGTTGCGGCCGCTCGGAGCCCCAGGGGGAGCTGCGCCACAACGACACCGGGAAATTGCTGGAGGACATCGAGGCCGTTCGCGTTCGCCTGGGGATCAACCGTTGGGTCCTGTACGGCGGTTCCTGGGGGGCGACTTTGGCCTTGTTGTACGCCCAGCGCCATCCGGAGCGGGTGCTGGGTCTGATTCTGCGGGGGGTGTTCCTGGCACGGCGCTACGATCTGGATTGGTTCGTCCGCGACGGGGTGCGACGCATCTATCCCGACCATTGGCACGAATTGATCACCAGCCTGCCGGTTTCCGGCTGGAACGACATGATTCAGGGCATGTACAAGGCGGTCACCGGCGGTAACGAAGCGCTCATGCTGCGGGTGGTGCGGGCCTGGACCCGCTGGAGCGACGCGGTCACGCTGGGGGGCGACTTCCGCCCGGACCGCCTGCCGGATCCGGATGCGGTGCTTCCCAAGGTCAGGATCGAGCTCCACTATGCGGCCCACCATTACTTTCTCAAGGACAACCAGATCCTGGAGGATTGCCGTAAGATTCGTTCGATCCCCTGCACCCTCGTCCACGGCCGCTGGGATCTGGTCTGCCCGTTGGAAGCGGCGTTCACGCTGCGCCGTCATCTGCCCGGCGCCCGGTTGCGGGTGCTCGAACGTTCGGGGCACATCGCCCGGGGGGAGGAGATGATCGACGCCCTGGTGGACGCCACCGATCGGATGGCCGACGCCGTGTCGTCATGACGCCCAAACGCCTGATCGTGGCCATGACCGGCGCCACCGGCGCCATCTACGGCGTCCGTATCCTCGAATTGCTGCGGCCGCTGCCGGGATGGGAAACCCATTTGATCGTTTCCAACGCCGGTATCGTCAATCTATATCACGAGCTGGGACTGAAAAAACGCCAGCTCCAGGATCTGGCCGACGTCACTCATGACATCAACGACATCGCCGCCGCCGTGGCCAGCGGTACTTTTCGGGTGGCGGGCATGGTGATTGCCCCTTGTTCCATGAAGACCCTGGCGGCCGTGGCCCACGGTTTCGGCGACAATCTGATCAGCCGCGCCGCCGACGTCACCCTCAAGGAACGTCGTCCCCTGGTGCTGGTGCCTCGGGAAACGCCCCTGAACCTGGCCCACTTGCGCAACATGGCGGCGGTCACCGAGATGGGCGGCATCGTCTTTCCACCCCTGCCGGCCTTCTACGGCCGCGACAAGACCCTGGCGGAAATGATCGACGAAAGCGTCGGACGCATCCTCGGCTTTTTCGGCATCGAAATCGACGGCCTGGTGGAAGTTTGGCGGGGATTGAGGCGATAATTGAGTCTGGGATTTTGGAGACATTCCTTATGGCTGAGCCAGCAAGGAAACCCGTCAGTTACGAAGACATCCGCCGTCTGCCCGAAAACCTGGTGGGGGAGATCATCGCGGGTGAACTGTACACCCATCCCCGTCCGGCACCGAAACATGCCTGGGCGCATTCGGCCTTGGGAGGCAGCATAGGCGAGGCCTATAGTTGGGGCGGTGGCGGTCCCGGCGGCTGGTGGATCATCGACGAGCCGGAACTGCATCTCGGTGCCGACGTCCTGGTTCCCGATCTGGCCGGCTGGCGCCGGGAACGGATGCCAGCGTTGCCGGAGACCGCTTGGTTCGAGTTGGCGCCCGACTGGATCTGTGAAGTGCTGTCGCCCTCCACCGCCCGGGTCGACCGGGCCCTGAAGATGCCCATCTACGCCCGCCGGGGCGTCGCCTATCTGTGGCTGGTGGATCCGGCGCTGAAGACTTTGGAGGTTTATGTTCTGGAAAACGGCTACTGGTGTTTTCTTGCCGCCCTGAAGGACGACGATCCGGTGCGCCAGCCGCCTTTCGAGGCTATCGAGTTTCCCCTGGACCGGCTGTGGGCCTAGAGGCTGGCGACCACGCGGCAGATGGCCCGGGTCAACGCCTCCAGATCCGTATCGGTGATCACATAGGCCGGCATGGTGTAGACCAGTTTTCCGAATGGCCGCAGCCATACGCCGGCCTCGACGAATTTCGGCGTGATCGCCGCCAGATCGACCGCTTCCGTCATTTCCACCACCCCGATCGCCCCCAGCACCCGCACGTCGGCCACGCCGGGCAGTTCCCGGCACGGTGCCAGCCCGGCCCGCAGCCCTCGCTCGATCCGGCGCACGTTGGCTTGCCAGTCCGACGCCAACAGCAGGTCGATGCTTGCCACCGCCACGGCACAGGCCAGGGGATTGGCCATGAAGGTGGGGCCGTGCATGAAGCAGCCGGCCTCGCCGCTCCCGATCGTCTCGGCCACCGCCGCCGTGGTCAGCGTCGCCGCCAAGGTCAGATAACCGCCGGTGAGCGCCTTGCCGAGGCAGAGGATGTCGGGGACGACGCCGGCGTGCTCGCAGGCCAGCAACCTGCCGGTGCGGCCGAAGCCGGTGGCGATCTCGTCGGCGATCAGCAGCACGTCGTACCGGTCGCACAAGCGCCGTGCCCCCTTCAGGTATTCCGGGTGGTAGA
>JALSGR010000129.1 GCA_026982635.1 Methylothermaceae bacterium
CCGTATTCACCGCGCAGCAGCGCCTGGACTTCCTTGGTGATCACCTTGTAACGCTCTCCTGACAGCACGTTGATCACCGCCTGGGTGCCGACGATCTGGGAGGAGGGGGTCACCAGGGGAATGTAGCCCAGATCCTTGCGCACTCGGGGAATCTCTTCCAGAACCTGGTCGATTTTGTCCTGGGCGTTCTGCTCCTTGAGCTGGTTCTCCATGTTGGTGAGCATGCCGCCGGGGACCTGGGCCACTAGAATACGGCTGTCGATGCCTTTCAGCGCCCCCTCGAACTTGGCGTATTTCTTCCGCACCTCCCGGAAGTACAGACCGATCTCCTCCACCCGTTCGAGGTCCAGGCCGGTGTCGCGCTCATGGCCCTGGAAGGTGGCGATGAGGGTTTCCGTGGGGCTGTGGCTGTAGGTCATGCTCATGGAAGAGACCGCAGTGTCCACGTTGTCGATGCCCGCCTGAACGGCGGCGTACAGGGTGGCGACGCTCAGACCCGTGGTGGCGTGGCAATGGAGATGGACCGGAATGTCCAGGCTGGCTTTCAGGCGCGAGACCAGTTCGGTGGCCACGTGGGGCGTCAGTAGGCCGGCCATGTCCTTGATGCACACCGAATGGGCGCCCAGGTCTTCGATCCGTTTGCCCATTTCCACCCAGGTGTCGATGGTGTGGACGGGACTGGTGGTGTAGGCCATCGTTCCCTGGGCGTGTTTGCCGCAGGCGATGACCGCCTTGATGGCGTGCTCGATGTTGCGCAAATCGTTGAGGGCGTCGAAGACGCGAAAGACGTCGATGCCGTTGGCGGCGGCCCGTTCCACGAACGCGTCCACCACGTCGTCGGCGTAATGGCGGTATCCCAGCAGGTTCTGACCCCGCAACAGCATTTGCAACTGGGTGTTGGGTAATGCCCGGCGAAAGGCGCGCAGACGATCCCAAGGATCTTCCCCCAGGTAACGGATGCAGGCGTCGAAGGTGGCGCCGCCCCAGACTTCCAGAGACCAAAAGCCGACCTGATCCAGCTTGGGGCAAATGGGCAACATGTCGTCCAGGCGCACCCGCGTCGCCAACAGGGACTGGTTGGCATCGCGTAACACAACTTCGGTAATCCCTAAGGGCTTTCTCATCTTGACAACTCCTCGTAATCGTGCGCTCGGTGATTCAGGTGGAATGGCGTTGACGGTAACGGTGCACCGCCGCACTGATGGCGGCGATGACTTCCGCGTCCTGTTCCGATGCTGGTTCGGGTGGCGATGCCGGTGTGGGGCCGGGACGCTCGGCGAAGAAACGGTGGATGACGAAGGTCATTCCGTTGACCAGGACGACCAGGAGGGTCAGAAACAGAAATACGATCCCCATGCCGATTACCATCAGTTCCAGGGCGTTCGCAAACAGTTCGGCCATGCTTCACCTGTGGTCACTCGGATCCTTACGGGCAAAAAACTGGGTAAATCTAGCACTTTGCCCGGCAAAAATACACGATTGCAATCTCGTCGAAGATTTGCTTGGGAAGACGGATTCGTCAGGCGGCCACGTATGTTGCGTCTGCATTTGTCGCAATTCCTGATATGCTTTGTCCGGTCGGTGAATACTCGAAGGACGATCGGAACATGCGCAAACGACCGGAAATCGAAATCAACAAACCGAGCAAGCAACCCTTTTGGCAGGATCCCCGCTTCAACTGGATCGCCTATTTGTTGCTGGCTTTCCTGCTCCTTTCCCTGTGGCAGAACGCCCAGCAGATGCAGGCGTTGGAATTGCCCTACAGCCGGTTCCTGGAATACGTGGAACAGGGCAAGGTGGAGAAGGTGGTCGTCAGCGAGAAGAAGATCACCGGTTTTCTCAAGCCCGAGCAGCCGGAAGGCAAACCGCGGCCTTTCGTCACCGTGCCTTTGTGGGACGACGGACTGGCGGCCAAGCTGAAGCAGCACGGCGTCGAATTCGTCGTCCGTCCCGAGACCACCAATTGGATCGCCTACTTTTTCTTCAGCTGGGTGCTGCCCCTGGCGCTGTTGTTTCTGCTGTGGAACTGGATGGCGCAGCGGATGGCCGGAGGGCGCAACTTCCTGAGTCTGGGACGGCGGGCACGCATCTACGCGGAATCCCAGGTCAAGGTGCGGTTCGACGACGTGGCCGGGTGCGAGGAGGCGAAACAGGAGCTCAAGGAGGTGGTCGAGTTTCTCAAGGACCCGAAGAAGATCCAGCGCCTGGGCGGCCGTCCTCCCAAAGGGGTGTTGCTGGTCGGCCCCCCGGGGACCGGCAAGACCCTGCTCGCCCGCGCCGTGGCCGGAGAAGCCGGCGTGCCGTTTTTCAGCATCACCGGCTCCGAATTCGTGGAAATGTTCGTCGGGGTCGGGGCCGCCCGGGTCCGCGACCTGTTCGAGCAGGCACGGCAGAAGGCGCCCTGCATCATCTTCATCGACGAGATCGACGCCATCGGCCGCAGCCGGGGCGCTTCGCCGGTCAGTCACGAGGAACGGGAACAGACTCTCAATCAGTTGCTGGCGGAAATGGACGGCTTCGATCCCGCCTCCGGTGTGGTGGTGATGGCGGCCACCAATCGGCCGGAAATCCTCGACAAGGCCCTGCTGCGGCCGGGGCGGTTCGACCGTCAGATCGTCGTCGACAAGCCGGATCTGACCGGCCGCGAGGCGATCTTGAAAATCCACGTCCGCAACAAAAAACTTTGTCCCGATGTTGACCTGCACGTCGTCGCCCTGCGCACACCTGGCTTCGTCGGCGCCGAGCTGGAGAACGTCTGCAACGAAGCGGCTATCCTGGCGGTACGGCGGGGGCGCGACTGCATTTCCATGGCGGATTTCGAATCCGCTATCGACCGGGTGATCGCCGGTCTCGAGCGTAAGACCCGGGCCCTCAGTCCCCGGGAAAAGGAGCGGGTCGCCTATCACGAATCGGGTCACGCCATCGTCGCCGAGAGCGTGCCGACCGGGGAGCCGGTGCACAAGGTCTCCATCATCCCCCG
>JALSGR010000130.1 GCA_026982635.1 Methylothermaceae bacterium
GTGCACGCCGACGGGACCGGCCGGTTGCAGAGCGTGCGCTGCGAGTGGAATCCGCGCTTCCATCGCCTGGTGGCCGAGTTTCACCGCCTGAGCGGGGTGCCGGTGGTGTTGAACACCAGCCTCAACCGCATGGGCAAGCCGATGGTGCATACGGTGGAGGATGCGGTGGCCCTGTTTTTGACCTCGGGACTCGACCTGTTGGTGATCGATGACTGGCTCCTACGCAAACCCGGCTGAGATCGCCTGGCTGGAGCAGCTGTTCGCCACGACGGCGGACGGGGAGGGGGTCGAGGCGGTGTTGGAACAGGCCCGGGAGTGCGTGCGTCAGCCGGAGCGGGCGCGTCACTGGCGGCGCTGGTTCGCTCCCCTGGCTTCCCTGGAGGGCTGCTGGCTCGACGGCGTGGTCACGGTGGCCAACGCCCACACCCGTCTGGGGGCGGCGCTGCTGCGGCTGCAGCGGGTTTCGTGGCGGCGGTCGGTGTCCGGGACGGTGATCCCGTCAAACGACGATTCGGGGCTGCAGTCCCATCGACGCTGGCTGCTGGCCATGGCGAGGTGGGGCGACCGTTTCCTCCCCGAGGCCATCGGCCTGACGCGGGCCCATGTCGCCCTGGCGGGGGGGATGTTCGCCCTGGGACAGGGCCGGGACTGGAGCGCGCCGCGCCGGGCGCTGGCACAGGTGCTGCGCTGCTGGCGTCCCTGCGGGACGGAAAGACGGCGGATGGAGGCGGGCGTCCGTCTCTACCGCTGTTGTACCGTGGCCTGGTGCCGGACCTGGTTGGCGGAGAGTGAGACCGAAGCGAGGGTCCGGACGCTGCTGCGCCACAAGGCCCGCTATGGCCAGGGGTATCACGCCCGTATCCACCTGGCAGGACGCAGCCTCGACGACTGGTTGGCCGAAGCGGCGGCGGGAAACGAAGCGGCGCTGATCCGGGCGTTGCTCGACTCCGCCTGTCTGGATCGCGATGACCCGGATGCCAGCCGACTGCTGCGGGCCACGGAGTTCGGCGGCTCCATGTACGGGGTGTTCACCCGGGAGGAATGCCGGTTGTTGCGTCGCTGGCTCGCCGATCCACGGCCGGCGGAGGGCGGGATGAAGGAGAGCGGCGGGATACCACCCCCACCGCTGCCGCCGGAAACGCCCGCTTCCGCCGTCCTGTCCGCTCCGGCGCTCTACCACCGTCTGCTCGACCCCCGCCTGCGCCCCGGCGCCCTGCCCGCCGCCCGCCGCCTGGTCGGCCGGGTCGTCGCTCGTTCCCGGCGGTATCGCGGTTTCTTCCCCTGGTCCCCGGAGCGCTTCCGGGAGTATCTCGACCGCTGTCACCGCCGGGCCCAGGGAGAGGACGTTTCCCCCTGGTCCTGGCTGTCGGCCGAAGCCTGCCGCTGGGGCATCGAACAGCTGGCGCCGGCGGTCCTGGTGGACGGCTGCTGGCTGCAGCAGAGCGCCATGCTGGCCCGGGAATTGCCGGAGGTGGGAGGCCCGCTTCGGCGCATCTACGGGGAGGAACTGGGCGACGGGGTCGTCGCCCGCCATCACGGCAACCTCTACCGTCGCCTGCTGGATCAGGCCGGGATCGAGTTGCCCCCCTTCACTTCCTTCCGCTTCATCCGGCATTCCGGTTTCCTACCCGCCGCCTTCGACCTGCCCGCCTACCTGTTGGCCATCGGTGCCCTGGCGGGGGAATTCCTCCCGGAACTCCTCGGCCTCAATCTGGCCATCGAGCTGAGCGGTCTGGGAAACGTCTATCAACGTCTGGCCGCCACCCTGGAATCTCACGGCTTCGACGCCGGAATCGTCCGCCTGCACCAGTCCGTCGACAATCTGGCCGACGGTCATGCCGCGCTGGCCCGGGACGCCGTCGTCGCTTACCTGCGGCGTTTCGAGCCCGGTGGCGGGGCCGCGGTCGAGACGCAGTGGCGCCGGATTTGGCACGGCTGGCGGTCGTTGGAAACCGCCAGCCGCCGTTTCGCCCGTCAACTGGTCCTGGGGTGGGTGCGCCGTTTCGCTGTGGCAGAATGGCCGGGGTGGATATCCTCGTGGTGAAGGGGGAAAGAATGAACACGAATGCGGATATGGGACGGCCGTGGTTGATCGCCGCCGCCGGGGTGGTGATCGTCGCCGGCGTGCAGGCGGCCTCGGAAGTGCTGGCGCCGTTGTTGCTGTCGGTCTTCATCGCCATGATCTGCTGGCCGCTGGTGGACTGGCTGCACCGTCACCGGGTACCGGCCTGGATCGCCATCGCCCTGGTGGTGCTGGGACTGATGGTGACCATGAGCCTGATCGGCGTTTTCGTCGGCCGTTCCATCGACAGTTTCATCGACAAGGTTCCCTATTACCAGAGCCGTCTCCAGGACAGCGTCGATCTCCTCCTCCAGTGGCTGGCGGGCCTGGGGGTCGAGGTCTCCCGGGCCGAGTTCGGGGGCGCCGTCGATGCCGGGCGGCTGATGCAGTTCGCCGGGACCCTGGTGACCACCCTGACCGGTGCCTTCGCCAACACCGCTTTGATCTTGTTCTACGTCACCTTCATGTTTCTGGAGGCCTTCATCCTGCCGGCCAAGCTGCAGGCCACCTTCAGCGATTCGGTGCGGGCGTTTCGTTTCGAGCGCTTTTTCGCCAACCTGCGCCGTTATCTGCGGCTCAAGACCCTGATCAGCCTGGCCACCGGCGCGGCGGTGGCCCTGTGGCTCGTCATCCTGGGGGTGGATTATCCGATTCTCTGGGGGGCGGTGGCCTTCGTGCTCAACTTCATTCCCAACATCGGTTCCTTCATGGCCGCCATTCCCGCCGTCCTCTTGGCGTTGGTGCAACTGGGGCCGGCTTCCGCCTTCTACACCGCCTTGGGCTATCTGGTGATCAACACCGTCATCGGCGGCATCATCGACCCACGGGTGGTCGGCAGCGGTCTGGGGCTGTCGACGCTGGTGGTGTTCCTGTCCCTGATCTTCTGGGGCTGGGTCCTGGGGCCGG
>JALSGR010000131.1 GCA_026982635.1 Methylothermaceae bacterium
CCGCGCTTCGGTGTCGGCAGCCCCCGTTGCAACCAGTCCGGATCCAGGGCCACCAGCAGGACGGCCGGAATCCGCTCACCATCCCGGATGGCTCTGGCGACGGCCAGATGACGCTCGGCGGCGGCACCCTGCACCGCCGGGGGCGGATCGTCGCCTACGGCCCGCCGAACCAGATCGAGATCGGCGAAACTGAGCCGGCCGACGGGCTCTTCCAGATCGGGGGACAAGACCCGCACCCAGAGCGCTCCAGGAACCAGCCCGGCCAGGCGTCGCTCTTCGGCTTCCCGGTCGGAGGAATCGAGGATTTCCGGCCAGCGGGGATCGTGGGCCAGACCCGCCACCAGATCCTGGAGATCGCGGCTGCGCGCTTCGATCTGCCGCACCACCGCCTGGGCGTAGTCGGCCCATTGTTCCTCTTGCCGGTGGTCGAGGTTGCGCCAGGAAAGGAAATAGACGGCGGCGACCGCCAGCGTCAGGGCCAGGACCGTGACGACCAACAGGAGAATCAACCAGCGTGCCAGACTCATGGCGTCGCTCTAACGGCTGCCGGTGTGACCGAAGCCCCCTTCGCCGCGCTCGCTGGGGCTGAACTGGTCCACCTGGACAAAGGACACCTGAACCACGGGAACGAACACCATCTGGGCGATCCGATCCCCCACCTCGATGGTGAACGGCACCCGGCCGCGATTCCAGCAAGATACCATCACTTCCCCCTGATAGTCCGAATCGATCAATCCCACCAAATTCCCCAGGACGATTCCGTGCTTGTGCCCCAGACCGGAACGGGGCAGCAGCACCGCCGCCAAGCCGGGATCGGCGATGTGGATCGCCAGGCCGGTGGGAATCAGCGCCGTCTCCCCCGGTTCGAGGGTCAGGGGACGGTCCAGGCAGGCGCGCAGATCCAAGCCCGCCGAGCCGGGCGTGGCGTAAGTGGGCAGCGGAATCGTCTTTCCCAGCCGCTCATCCAGAATTTTCAGTTCGATTTTCCTGACCATAACGCTCGCTTATCAGCTCGATCAGACGCCGGGCCAGTTCCAGTTTGGAGGCCCGACCGAGATCCTTTTCGCCATCCGGCCACAACACCCACAGAGCATTGTCCTCGGTTTCGAAACCGAGCCCCGGTCCGACCCGATTGGCGGCGATCATGTCGAGGCGCTTGCGCGCCAGCTTGGCGCGGGCGTAATCGAGCAGGCGATCGGTCTCGGCGGCGAATCCCACCGTGAACGGACGGGGACTGGCGGCGGCGACCGCCGCCAGAATATCCGGGGTCCGAACCAGCTCCAGGGTGAGGCGCGCCTGCTCTTTCTTCAGTTTGTCCGCCGCCGGGCGGGCCGGCGTGTAATCCGCCACGGCCGCAGCGCCGATGAAGATATCGCACCCGCCGATCCGCGCCATGACCTGCTCGTACATCTGCCGAGCGCTTTCGACCCTGATCACCTCGACCCCAGGGGGCGGCTCCAAGGATACCGGACCGCTGACCAAGGTCACCTCGGCCCCGGCCTCCCCAGCGGCCCGGGCCAGCGCATAGCCCATCCGGCCGGAACTGCGGTTGCTGAGGAAGCGGACCGGATCGACGGCCTCCCGAGTGGGGCCGGCGGTGATCATCACCCTCGCCCCTTCGAGAAGGGGGGCCTTCCCCAGCGCCTGCAGGCGACCGACGATCTCCGCCGGTTCCAGCATCCTGCCCGGCCCCTCCTCACCGCAGGCCTGGGCGCCGGCGGCCGGTCCCCAGATCTCGACTCCGCGCTCCTGCAGCACCGCGACGTTGTCCCGGGTGGCGGGATGCCGCCACATGAGCCGGTTCATCGCCGGCACCAGGATCACGGGCGCTTCGCTGGCCAGACAGAGAGTGGAAAGCAGATCGTCGGCCCGTCCTATCCTCAGTCTAGCCAAAAAATCCGCGCTCGCCGGAGCGATCAGGATCCCGTCGGCCCAGCGGGCCAGCTCGATGTGGCCCATGGCCGCTTCGGCGGCGGCGTCGAACAGATCGCAGCGCACCGGACGCCCCGACAGCGCCTGGAGAGTCAGGGGCGTGACGAAGCGGGCCGCCGCCGGCGTCATCACCACCTGGACCTCGGCGCCCGCCTGTCGCAGCCGGCGGATCAATTCGGCGCTCTTGTAGGCGGCGATGCTGCCGGTGACACCCAAAAGGATCCGCCGCCGTTGCAATCGGGGGATTTCCATCTAAGCTAATTCACCATGACGACCATTCGTGACTGGCCGGAGGGGGAACGCCCCCGGGAGAAACTGTTGGCCAAGGGGCCCCAGGCCCTTTCCGACGCGGAACTCCTGGCCATCTTCCTGCGCACCGGGGTCCGGGGAAAGACGGCGGTGGACCTGGCGCGGGAACTGCTGAGCCGTTTCGGTTCCCTGCGCGCCCTGCTCGACGCCGACCTTCGCCGCTTCACCGAATGCAAGGGCCTGGGTACGGCTAAATACGTCCAGTTGCAGGCGGTGTTGGAAATGGCCCGGCGCCATCTCCAGGAAAGCCTGAACCGCGGCGACGCCCTCACCTCGTCGGAGAAGACCCGTCTCTTTCTGCTGCGCCAGCTGCGCGACTGCCCCTACGAAGTCTTCGCCGCCCTGTTTCTCGACACCCGCCACCGGCTCATCGCCTACGAACCGTTGTTCCGCGGCACGGTCGACGGCGCCAGCGTCTATCCCCGGGAGGTCGTCCGCCGGGCGCTGACCTTGAACGCCGCCGCGATCATTTTCGCCCACAACCACCCCTCCGGCGTGGCGACTCCGAGCGCCGCCGACCGCGCCATCACCGAGCGGCTGGTCGATGCCCTGAGCCTGTTCGACATCCGGGTTCTCGACCACCTGGTGATCGGCGACAACGAGGTCTTCTCCTTCGCGGAACACGGCTGGCTCTAATCCGTCCCGCCGATCAGACGCCGGGCCGCCTCCTGGTATTTCTCCGCCGTCCTGGCGACGATTTCCGCCGGCAAACGGGGAGCGGG
>JALSGR010000132.1 GCA_026982635.1 Methylothermaceae bacterium
GCGGGGCTTTTTTCACTGCAAATCCTGACGATCACAACTTGATGTAGCGCAGTCGGTTGGCGTTGGTCACCACCGTCACCGACGACATGGCCATGGCGGCACCGGCGATCATGGGATTTAGGAGAACACCGAAGAAGGGATACAGGAGCCCCGCTGCGACTGGAATGGCGGAGACGTTATAGATGAAGGCCCCCAGCAGGTTCTGCTTGATGTTGCGAAGAGTGGCCCGGGACAGTTTGATGGTCTCCGGAACCTTCAGCAGGGAACCCTGCATGATGACGATGTCGCCGCTCTCGATGGCGATATCGGTTCCGGTACCGATGGCGAAGCCTACATTGGCCTGCGCCAGGGCGGGCGCGTCGTTGATGCCGTCCCCCACCATACCGACGATCTCGCCGCGGCGCTGCAGATTGCGCACGACTTCGGCTTTCTGTTCCGGCAACACCTGGGCCTCGACCGCGTCGATGCCGGCTTCGCGGGCGATGGCACGGGCGGTCTTTTCGTTGTCGCCGGTGACCATCCAGATCTTGATGCCCATTTCCCTGAGCTGACGGATCGCCGCCTTGGAATCCGGCTTGATGGTGTCCGCCACCGCGACGACACCGGCCAGCTCGCCGTTCACCGCCAGCAACATAGGGGTCCATCCCCTTTCGGCATACTCGTCGAAGACCGCCGCGGCGCCGCTGCAGTCGATCCCCTCCATCTCCATCAGCACCGGGTTGCCGAACAGGATCTTTCCACCGTCGAACGCGGCACGCACGCCCTTGCCAGTGATCGATTCGAAACCGCTGACCGACTCGATCTCGTAACCCCGGTTGCGGGCCTCGGAGACGATGGCGTCCGCCAACGGGTGTTCGGAATTGATCTCGAGCGCCGCCGCCAGCTGGAGCACCCGGTCCTCGGTCCAACCCGGGAAGGGCGCGACGGCGGTCACCCGCGGCTTGCCCTCGGTCACGGTGCCGGTCTTGTCGAGAACGACCGTCGTCAGCCGGGCGGCGGCCTGGAAGGCGTCGCCGTTGCGGATCAGGATGCCGTTCTGGGCGGCCCGCCCCACGGCGACCATGATGGAGATGGGGGTCGCCAGCCCCAGGGCACAGGGACAAGCGATCACCAGAACGGTCATGGAAGTCACGAAGGCGTATCCCAGGGCCGGCTCGGGACCGAAAGTCCACCACGCCAGGAAGGTGAAGGCGGCGATCCCTACCACCACCGGTACGAAAACCGCGGCGACCTGATCCACCAGGCGGGCGATTTCCGGTTTGCTGCTCTGGGCCCGCCGCACCGATTCGACGATATGGGCCAACACCGTGTCCCGGCCGATCCGGGTCGCCCGCATCAGGAAGCTGCCGCGCAGATTGACCGTCCCACCGATTACCTCGTCGCCGATCCCCTTCTCCACCGGGATCGACTCACCGGTCAACATCGATTCGTCGACGCTGGAATGGCCCTCGATGATTTCGCCATCGACCGGAATCTTCTCGCCCGGACGCACCCGAATGATTTCCCCGACGGTCACCGCTTCGACCGGCACATCGATCTCCCGACCGTTGCGCACCAGCCGGGCGGTTTTCGGCTGCAGGCCGATCAGCTTGCGGATGGCGGAAGAGGCCCGACCCCGGGCCCGAGTCTCCAAAGCGCCGCCGAGGGTGACGAAGGCGATGATGATGACCGCCGCTTCGAAATAGGGATGGGTCGCCTCCGGCGGCAGAAAATGAGCGAAATCGATGACGATGGTGGAGTAGAGCCAGGCCGACCCGGTACCCATGGCGATCAGGGTGTCCATGTTGGCCGCGCCGCCGCGCAGGGCCTTGACCGCGCCGCTGAAGAAATGGCCGCCGGAATAGTACATGACCGCGAAGGTGATCAGGGAAACGATGGACCAGAAATCGCTTCCCCCGGGAGTCCCGATGGGCGGCCACCAATCGAGCCATCCGCCCACCATGAGGGGAATGCCCCAGGCCGCCGCCACCGCCGATTTGCGCAGCAGGGATTGATAGCGCTCCTCCTCCATGCGCTCCTGGGCCTCCAGGTCCTCGAAGCTCTCCATCACCGCCGCATCGTACCCCACCTCCTGCAGGGCGGCGCGCAGGGCCGCCGGATCCACGTCCCCGGCCACGACCGCGGAATGATCGGCGAAATTGACGTTCACCGCCTTCACGCCGGCGACCCCTTTCAAGGCGTTTTCCACCGTCTTCACGCAGCCGGCACATCGCATGCCGATGATGGACAGGCGAATGCTGGGCTCTTCGACAGGTTCCGACCGCTCCACTGCTATCGCCATGATGGGCCCTCTTCAAATTTCAGTCGCTGAAACGAATGAATTGTCACGCAATCTCAAGTGCAAATCAACGCCCCAAGCATTGGGGACACGGCTGCAAGGTGCGCGCCGAGCTGCGGATCCTCCCCCGCCGAATCCAGGGGCGGGTGGCCTGTCGCACCGGGCCCGCTTCGCCGTCCACCACCACGAATTCGCCGTGCAGCATTCCCATCCAGCAACTCCAGGCAACGGTGCCCGGCTGATTCGGCGTGAACTCGACGACCTGAGTCCCCGGTTTGAGCTCGATCTCCAGATCGAGCCCGGGAACCAGGATGACTCGGTTGCAGCCGGTCAACTCCTCACCTTCGATGATCCAGCGCACCGGTATCCCTCGCTTGAGGACGAAACGGTTGGGGCGATAACCGCCCGCCTCGACCGTCATGCGAATGATCTGGACGCCCTCCCGTTCCTGGCCCACCCGGGAAATCGAAGGCGCCTGGGAATGACGCTGAATCAGGGTATGGAAGTCGTAACCGGATCCGGTCATCGCCAGGCCGCGGTTCAACATGACCAGTCCCAAGCTGATGACCAGGATGCCGGAGGCATTGAGAATACGGTGGGTCATCCGGTGGGAGATGAGACTGGCGAGAAAGCCGAAGCCGAACATCAGGGGCAAGGTGCCGAGCCCGAAGATGAACAACAACCGAGCCCCTTCCAGGGCGTCGCCGGTACCGGCAGCCATCACGTACATCGCCTGCAAGGGACCGCAGGCGATCATCAGGCCGTTGAGGAGACCGATGACGAAGGGCTGATGGGTCCGATGAGTCTCCTCCCGCACGAAGCGGGACAGGAAGCGCGGCATGGTGAAGCCGATGCGCACGGCGGAAAACACGTGCAGCATGTTGAAGCCGTAGAGGATCAAAAAGACGCCGGCGAGAATGGCGGCGATCCCCCGGATGGTGGGGGTGAAACTAACGATGGCGCCCAACAGTCCGAACCCGGCGCCCAACAGGGTATAGGACAGCAATTTTCCCAGAGCGTACTGGGCATGGAGCCAATAGGTCCCGATTCCCTGCTGCGCGCCGCGGGCGGTGTAGCTGAGAACGAACCCCCCGCACATCCCGACGCAGTGAAAGCCGGTCAGCAGACCGACGACCAGTACCGCCCAGTAACTCAACTGGACATCGAAATCGGGCAACTGGAAGCGGTCGACCAACCGGGAACCGCCGTACAGGATCAGCAGGATGCCAGCGACACCGATGACGATTCCCAGAAGACGGTTGAACACCTCCTTGCGTCGCGCCTCGCGGTCGATCAGAGAACAACGATAACCCTTGGCCTCCACCACATCGAAGATTTGGGACAGGGAGACCCTTTCGGGGTCGAACGTGACCTGGACCACCTGGGAAGCGTAATTGGAACGGACCTTCTCCACGCCCGGCAGCTTGGAAAGCGCCAGTTCGAGCACTTTTTCGCAACTGGTGCAATGCATGCCCTCGGCGCGGAACGTCAATTGACGTTTGGCCATAAGCAGACTCGATGGTTATCGTTGTTGTTTAGACGCAGGCCGCAAACACAAGTGCCCCAGATTATAAAAGGCACGCAAAAAGCCCTGGTGCGGCATATTGTCGCACCAAAGGCAGGGATTTTCCGGGGTTCAGCTTTTGAAGAACTTCAACAAGGCATCGATGAATTCCCTGATCCGGTCCAGAAGGCCCTGCTCTCCGTGACCGACCACCTTGAATCCTTGATCGACGATGGTTTGCTTCAGGGTTTCCAGATCGACCTTGCTCTCGTCGAATTCGATCTCCACTTGCTTCGCCTGATGATCGGCCTTGACCGAAACCACCCCTTCCTTCTCCATCAAGGCATCGTGGATCAAGTTTTCACAGGCGTCGCACTTCATGCCGCTGACCGGCAGAGTGACCGTCGTCATCCACACCTCCTTCTGTTGCTCGAACGAAAAAATCTTTAAACCACGTTTCATCCCCCGACGTCAACCGCCCCCTCAATACCTCTCATCACTTTTACGAAGGGCATCGCGGTGTTCCCCGTCCGGTCCGCTGTCGAGCCAATTCCGCAGAGCCTCGATGCCGCCGTTTCCGGCGGCCTCCGTCACGTGCCGCCGCCAACGCCGCGCCCCCGGTTGACCGTGATACAATCCAAGAACATGACGGGTCAGGGATTGGAGGGGAACCCCGGCCTGCAACCACCTTGCCGCATAAGCCAGATAGTCCTGGAACACATCGCAGCGGGTGGGCAGCGGATGGAAGTCTCCGTAGAAGCGCCGATCCGCCTCCACCAGCAGCCAGGGGTTGTGGTACGCCGCCCGGCCGATCATGACGCCATCCACCCGTGCGAGGTGCTCCCGGGCCTGATCCAGGTTTTCGATGCCACCGTTGAGCACGATGGTCAGATGGGGAAAATCCCGTTTGAGGCGATGGACCCGATCGTGACACAGCGGCGGCACGGTGCGGTTTTCCCGCGGCGACAGCCCCCGGAGCCAGGCTTTCCGGGCATGGACGACGAAGGTCCGGCAACCGGCCGCCGCCACCCGATTCACGAAACCGGCCAGGTCTTCGTAGCGATCGTGGTCATCGACACCGATACGGCATTTCACCGTCACCGGCAACGTCGTGGCGCTCCGCATCGCGGCGATGCATTCCGCCACCAGACCAGGTTCCTTCATCAGACAGGCTCCGAAACGTCCCTGGGACACCCGCTGGCTGGGGCAGCCGACGTTCAGATTGAAAGCGTCGTACCCGTAAGGCTCGGCCAGCGACACGCAGCGGGACAGCGCTTCCGGGTCGCTTCCCCCCAATTGCAGGACCAGGGGCTTCTCCCGGGGGTCGAAATCCAGATGCCGGTGAGCATCCCCCTGCAGAATCGCACCGCAGGTGACCATCTCCGTATACAGCAGTACGTGGCGGGAAATCAGACGGAGAAAATAGCGGAAGTGGCGGTCGGTCCAATCGAGCATGGGCGCGACCGAAAGGGGATGGGCGTACATGACGGCGGTGGCTGTGCAAGAAAAGACGGCTGGCCCCGACGAAACCGGTACGACCGGCTTCATCGGCATTCCGGGCGCCGGCCGGGAGATTCAATCGCGCCGGTGCTCCAACTGAAAACGCAGGTGGGACAGATCGGCGTCCAGCTTTCGCATCCGCACGCTCCAGCGCAACCAATAACCCACCGCCGCCACCGTGATCAGGGCGAACGAAGCCAGACTCAGATACAGCAGATTCTCCAGGCGCGCCAGCTTGTCCAGCAAGAGGGTCTGTTGCGCCGTCGCCGGCGCTGCCGCCGGTGTCGACGGGCGGGATTGTTTCGCCAACATGCGGATGTCCTGACGGATGGACTGGAGCAGTTCCAAGTCCTGGAGTCCGGCCTGTCCCAAACGGATCCGCTCTTCCAGCGCCTCCAGCTTCATGGTGAGGGTCTGGGTGAGAGCATCGCCCAACTGTCGCTGAAGGCGGGAGAGCTCCTGATTCAACTGGACCACCTCACTGGCCAGCGGCGCCGCCGGCGTCTTCGCTTCGCCGGACAGCAGACGAGACAGGTCGAACAGACCGGGTTGCTTGAAAAAAAGCAACGCCAACAGCCACAGCAGCATGAAAGCCATCAGCCCCCCCACCAGGCGGCGGGCGAAACGCCCCTGCTCCTCGGCGGCGATCCGGGCCATCAACAGCGCCTCGTTGTCCGATTCCCGGGAATCGAATTGCGTGATCGTCTTCATGTCGTTCCGCTCCATAGGCCACCCCCGTACATCCCCCTGGGAAATGGCTCAATATGGCAAATCAATGGGACGCGGTCAATATTTCCAGCCGCGTCTGCCGGATTATCCGTTTCATCTCCGCCACCGCCGCCGCCAGTCCGGTGATCACCGCGCGGGCGACGATGGCATGGCCGATGTTGAGCTCGACGATTTCCCCGATCCGCACGATCGGCTCGACATTGTGATAATGGAGCCCGTGACCGGCGTTGACCTGCAGACCGAGGCCGTCTCCCAGACGGGCCGCCTTCTTCAGGCGTTCCAGCTCCTCGAGCTGCGCCTCGCCCCCGAGGTCCGCATAGCGACCGGTGTGGAGCTCGACGACCGGCGCTCCGGTCCGAGCGGCCGCTTCGATCTGTTCCGGATCCGGATCGATGAACAGGGAAACCTCGATACCCGCCTCGGCCAGCCGCTGGCAGGCGGCCTTGACCCGATCGAATTGCCCCACGACGTCCAGCCCCCCCTCCGTGGTCAATTCCTCGCGCTTTTCCGGCACCAGACAACAGGCATCGGGACGGATACGGCAGGCGATGGCCACCATTTCGTCGGTGACCGCCATTTCCAGGTTCAGGCGGGTGTGGATCATCTCCCGCAGCAGACGGACATCCCGGTCCTGGATGTGGCGCCGGTCCTCGCGCAGATGAGCGGTGATGCCGTCGGCGCCGGCCTTCTCCGCCAGCAGGGCCGCCTCCACCGGTTCGGGATACGGCGTTCCCCTGGCCTGGCGCAACGTGGCGATGTGATCGATGTTAACACCGAGACGAACGGGTTTGTGATGCATGTCCTGTCACTCGTTGACGAAACAGAGAGCGGCTTTGCAACGGCCGGCCCTGCAAATGCGGTTCGATGAGCAGACGCAGCAAGCGTTTGGCCTGGGCCCGGGAACGCGGCGAGCTCAGGCGTCCGGCGCTCAGATCCATCAAGGTGCGACCGTGCAACCAGCCGTCGGCATCCGCCACCGGACCGCGCTCCGGCACATAGCGGTACCGTCGCTCCGCCTCGATGGCGTTGCCGTATTCTACCTCATGATCCAACACCGGCGCGTAGCCGATTTCCACCAGCAAGGTCAATTCGAAACGGCGCAGCGCTGCCTCCACATCGCTCCCTTCGGCCAGTT
Source organism: Methylothermaceae bacterium (assembly GCA_026982635.1). Lineage (GTDB taxonomy): Bacteria > Pseudomonadota > Gammaproteobacteria > Methylococcales > Methylothermaceae > Methylohalobius. The sequence goes on from JALSGR010000132.1 coordinate 7,147, forward strand.
CCAGGAGCACCCTTCGGTAGCCGTCGAACAGGCCGGGATGGGGATCGTCGCGCGCCAGCAGGCGGGACAGCAGTTCGTTGACGTAAAAACCGCAAAACAGCGCCCCGCCGGTCAGGGGAAACCCCGCCCCGCCGGTTTCGACTGCCGTGAGATTGGCCAGCTCGCCCCGGCGACGCCACCGCAGCCACAGGGGTTGAAACGGTTGCAACCCGCCCGGGAAACGTCGCCGGCGCCGTCCCCCCTTGGCGATCAAGGCCACCTTGCCGGCTTCCCGGCTGAACACTTCCAACCACAGACTGGTTTCGCGCCAGGGCCGACGGCGCAACACGTAGGCGGAATACCAGTCCGGACCGAGATGGGATTCAGTCCGCATACCCCAACTGCTTGAGCAGGCGTTCGTCGTCGGACCACCCCTTCTTCACCTTGACCCAGAGGTCGAGATAGACGTGCCGCCCCAGAAACGCCTCCAACTCCTGACGGGCCTGCTGTCCGACTCTCTTGAGCCGCTCGCCCTTGCGCCCGATGACGATGGGCTTCTGGCTTTCCCGCTCCACCCAGATGACCGCATGGATGGCGATCAGATCCGGATCTTCCCGGAACTGCTCGATCTCCACCGTCAGGCGGTGAGGAACTTCGTCACCCAGATAATGCAGCAGTTTCTCCCGGATGATTTCCGCCGCGAAGAAGCGCTCCGGCTTGTCGGTGATCTGATCCGGCGGATAAACCGGCGGCCCCTCGGGCAGATGGTTGACGATCGCCTGCTCCAGGGCGTCGACGTTGTCCCCGCGCAGGGCCGACATGGGAACGATCTCCACGAAGGGATAACGCCGCCGGGCCTCATCGATCAGAGGGAGCAGGGTCTTCTTGTCCCGGACCTTGTCCACCTTGTTGATCGCCAGAATCACCGGAACGTCGACGTTCTTCAGTTTCTCGAACACCAGCGGGTCGTCGCCGCGAAATCCCTTGCCGTCGATCAGCCACACCACCACGTCCACCCCCGCCAGCGCCGCCGTCGCCGCCCGGTTGAGATAGCGGTTCAGGGCCCGGGAAGCGGCCTGGTGGATTCCCGGCGTGTCCAGATAGAGGATCTGGGCCGTCTCGGTGGTCTTGATCCCCAGGATGCGGTGGCGAGTGGTCTGAGGTTTGCGGGAAACGATACTGAGCTTCTGCCCCAACAGGCGGTTGAGCAGGGTCGATTTGCCCACGTTGGGACGACCGATCAACGCCACATAGCCGGTTTTCATGATGATCGCTTGGCCGATGTCCGTGTTAACTGTTCCAACGCCATGGCGGCGGCCCGCTGTTCCGCCTGCTTGCGCGCACTGCCTTCGGCGACGAAAGGTTGCGGCAACGGCGCCACGTGGCAGGCCACTACGAAAGTCTGGTCATGGGGCGGACCGCTTTGGGAGACCAGCTCGTAGCGCGGCAGCGGCAGCCCCCGGCCCTGAAGAAACTCCTGCAACCGGGTCTTGGCGTCCTTACCCCAGTGGCCCGCTTCCAATTGGGAAAATTTTTCGGCGAACAATCGCACCACCCAGCGGCGGCAGACCTCGATGCCCTGGTCCTCGACGATGGCACCGATGAGGGCTTCCAATGCGTCGGAAAGAATGGAATCGCGCCGAAAACCGCCGCTTTTCAGTTCGCCGGCACCGAGAATGAGCCAATCACCCAGGTCCAACTGCCTGGCCAATTGCGCCAAACTGGCCTGATTGACCAGGCTGGCCCGCATGCGGCTCAGTTCCCCCTCCCTCGCCCGGGGAAAGCGATGGAACAATTCGTGGGCGACGATGAAACCCAAGGCGGCATCCCCCAGAAACTCCAGACGTTCGTTGTTGCGGGAGCCGGCGCTGCGATGGGTCAGCGCCTCGCGCAACCGCCCGAGGTCGTGGAATTCCAGTTCCAATCGCCGGCACAACCGGCCCAGGTCCGTCTTCAAGGACTCGTCACCTCGATCCGGTCGTCGAAATAGACCACGACGCTGAGATTGCCGATCAACGGCTTTTCCACCTCGTAAGTGACCGCCACCGTCGTGACGCCATCCTTCCGGGACACCTGGATGTCGTCCCCGGTCACGTTTTCCACCATGTTGATGTCGAATCGTCTTTCCAGCAGACTGCGCACCTCGCGCCGGGACTTTTTCGCCAACTCCGGCATCTGTTCCAGCGATTTCAAGGATGAGACGACCTTGTAATGCTCCAGGTAGATGGGGCCGATCTTGAGAACCAGGAGGGTGAAAAAGCCGAACAAAAAGGCGGCGAAGGCCGCGCCCAGCAGGGTCATGCCCCGTTGACGGCCGGGATGTCTCATCATTGCAACACCGTTCCGATCCGATCGAACACCACGCCGGGGTTACTCGGCTCCCAATGCATCCAGATGAAAAAGGCCTTGCCCACCAGGTTTTCTTCCGGCACCGGGCCCCAGTAGCGGCTGTCGTTGCTGTTGTCACGGTTGTCGCCCATGACGAAATAATGGCCCGCCGGCACGGTGAACTCGCCTTCCACCGAAGATCGGTCCGGCATGATCATGATCTGGTGCCTGGACTTCCCCAACGTCTCCTCGAACACCAAGGCATCCTGGTAGCGCTGATTCCGACCGCTACCCACATAGCGGCCCAGCGGTTTCAGCGATACCGGTTCGCCGTTGATGTACAGTCTTTTATTGTAGTAGGCGATGTGATCGCCGGGCAGCCCCACCACCCGTTTGATGTAGTCGACGCTGGGGTCGTTGGGATAGCGGAACACCACGATGTCGCCCCGTTCCGGCTCGGAAACGCCGACGATCTTGGTATGCAGCACCGGCAGGCGGATGCCGTAGATGAATTTGTTCACCAGGATGAAGTCCCCCACCAGCAAGGTGGGCATCATCGAACCCGAGGGAATGCGGAACGGCTCCACCAGGAAGGAACGCAGCAACAGGACGATGAAGAGAATGGGAAAGAAGGAATGGGCGTATTCCACCAGCAACGGTTCTTTTTCCTCCGCCGGACGCCGTCCCTGACGGCGGAGCCACAACAGCCACCCCCCCCAGACGACGCCCGACACCACGGTGCCGAGCAGCAAAAAGAACTCGAAATCGAAATCCATATGGATGTCATCCCTCTTGTTTGACTTTCAGCACGGCGAGGAAGGCCTCCTGGGGAATCTCCACCTTGCCCACCTGCTTCATGCGTTTTTTACCCGCTTTCTGCTTCTCCAGCAATTTCTTTTTCCGGGTGATGTCGCCGCCGTAACACTTGGCGGTGACGTTCTTGCGCAGCGCCTTGACCGTGGAGCGGGCGATGATCTTAGAACCGATGGCGGCCTGGATCGCCACTTCGAACATCTGCCGCGGGATCAGCTCCTTCATCTTTTCCACCAGCTCGCGGCCGCGGGACTCGGCCATGTCGCGATGGACGATCAACGAGAGGGCGTCGACGCGCTCGCCGTTGATGAGGATGTCGAGCTTGACCATCGGAGCCGCCTGGAAGCGTTTGAATTCGTAGTCGAAGGAGGCGAAACCGCGGCTCACCGACTTGAGGCGGTCGAAGAAGTCCAGCACCACCTCGCTGAGGGGCAGCTCGAAGGTCAACGACACCTGGTTGCCCAGGTATTGGAGATTCTTCTGCACCCCGCGCTTCTCGATGCACAGGCCGATGACACCGCCCAGATGGTCGGCCGGCACTAGGATGTTGGCTTCGATGATGGGTTCGCGGATCTCCTGGATGTGATTGACCGGCGGCAGGGCAGCGGGATTGTCCACTTCGAGGACCTCGCCCTTGGTGGTGAGGACCTGATAGACCACCGAGGGGGCGGTGGTGATGAGATCGAGGCCGTATTCACGCTCCAACCGTTCCTGGACGATCTCCATGTGCAGCATTCCGAGGAAGCCGCAACGGAAACCGAAGCCGAGGGCCTGGGAGGTCTCCGGCTCGAACTGGAGGGCGGCGTCGTTGAGGCGCAGCTTGTGCAACGCCTCGCGCAGGCTTTCGTAATCGTCGGCGCTGACCGGATAGAGGCCGGCGAACACCCGCGGTTGAACCTTCTGAAAACCGGGCAGCGGTTCGGCGCATGGACGGTCGGCGGCGGTGATGGTGTCCCCCACCGGGGCGCCGAAGATGTCCTTGATCCCGGCGACCACGAAGCCCACTTCACCGGCGTGCAGTGCGTCGGTCTCCCGGCGCTTGGGGGTGAACACTCCCACCTGATCCACCAGGTAACTCTTACCGGTGGACATCACGGTGATCTTCTGCCGTTTCTTCAGGGTACCGTTGACCACCCGCACCAGGGAAACCACCCCCAGGTAGTTGTCGAACCAGGAATCGATGATGAGGGCCTGGAGCGGGGCCTCGGGATCCCCTTGGGGCGGCGGAATCTTGGCGACGATCTGTTCGAGCACCTCCCGCACGCCCTGGCCGGTCTTGGCGCTGATCTCCAGGGCATCGTCGGCGGGAATGCCGATGATTTCCTCGATCTCCTGCTTGACCCGTTCCGGTTCAGCCGAGGGCAGATCCACCTTGTTGAGCACCGGCACCACCTCCAGCCCCTGGTCGATGGCGGTGTAACAGTTGGCCACCGTCTGGGCCTCCACCCCCTGGGCGGCGTCCACCACCAGCAGCGCGCCCTCGCAGGCGGCCAGCGACCGCGACACCTCGTAGGAGAAGTCCACGTGCCCCGGGGTGTCGATGAAATTGAGCTGGTAGGTTTCCCCGTCGGCGGCGGTGTAGTTCAGGGTCACGCTCTGGGCCTTGATGGTGATGCCGCGCTCCCGTTCCAGATCCATGGAATCGAGCACCTGTTCAGCCATCTCCCGCTCCGACAGACCGCCGCAGATCTGGATGAAACGATCGGCCAGGGTCGATTTGCCGTGGTCGATGTGGGCGATGATGGAAAAATTGCGAATCTTGTCGAGCTCAGTCACGGTGTTTCGGTTTCGTCGTTTTTCGATAGGGTTTGACGGCCAAGAACAAAGCGTCCTCCCCGCGCCGGATCAACAGAGCGACCGGACGGTCGGGCGGCAATCGGCGCAGTTGCCGCTGCAAATCCACGACGCTACGGACCGGCCGTTTGCCGAGGCGCACGATGACGTCGCCGGGGCGGATTCCCGCCTCCCGGGCCGGACCTTGCGCATGACGCACCACCACCCCGCCCTCCTGCCGCTCCCGTTCGTCAGCACCGAGTTCCGCCACCGCCAGCCCCAGCTCGGGCACGTTGAGCTTCGCCTTGTCGACGCTCGCCTGCACCGGCTCTTCGTCGGGCAGTTGCCCGATGCGGACCCGAACCACCTGCCGGCGACCGTCGCGCAACACCTCGACCGGCACCTCCCGGCCGATCGGTGTCAAACCCACCAGCGGGGGCAACTCCGCCGAGCTTTCGATGACACGGCCGTCATAGGCCACGATGACGTCGCCCACCTGGATACCGGCCCCGGCCGCCGGACTGCCGGGCAACACCTGGGCAACCAGCGCCCCGTGGGGACGGTCCATACCGAAGGACTGGGCCAGCTCCCGAGTGACGTCCTGGATCCGAACCCCGAGCCAGCCGCGCCGGACCTTGCCATGGGCTTTGAGTTGGTCGATCACCTCCAGGGCGATGTCGATGGGAATGGCGAACGACAACCCCATGAAGCCGCCGGTACGGCTGTAGATCTGGGAGTTGACCCCGACGACCTCGCCGTCCAGGTTGAACAGCGGCCCGCCGGAGTTGCCAGGATTGATCGCCACGTCCGTCTGGATGAAGGGCACGTAATTGTCTCCGGGCAGGCTGCGCCCCTTGGCGCTGACGATACCGGCGGTGACCGAGTGATCGAAACCGAAGGGGGAACCGATGGCCACCACCCATTCCCCCACTTTGAGTTCTTCGCTGTGCCCCAGCCGGACGACGGGAAGATCCTCGGCTTCGACCTTCAGCAGCGCCAGATCGCTGCGTTTGTCGGCGCCGATCAACCTGGCGGTCAATTCACGGCGGTCCTGGAGCCGCACGACGATTTCATCGGCTTCCTTCACTACGTGATGATTGGTGACGATGTATCCGTCTTCGGAAATGATGAAACCGGATCCCAGCGACTTGGATTCCATGGGCCAATCCTGCTGGCCGAAAAAGTGCCGGAACAATTCCTCCAGCGGCGATCCCTCGGGTATCTCGATGCCTTCGGGCAAGCGCGGCGCTTCGACTTTCCGGGTCGTGCTGATGTTGACCACCGCGGCCCCGTTTTCCTCGACCAGTTCGGTGAAATCGGGCAGCCGCCCCGCGCCGGCGGCTCGAATCCATCCCAAGAGCGCCAAGATCAAAAAAACCGCCGATGCGGTTTTGCTGTCAAACCTCATATCAGACCGATCAATGCTTCAAGTTCCTGACAACAACGCGACACCTACCGCCTGCCGCTTCTGTCCCGGGGGCGGAAAAACGAATCGATAGGCATCGGGCACACAACAGCCCGCCACCCCCCCATATCCCATACGAAAGCCGCGACTAAGGCTGGGACTGGTGTACCCCCTCACCGATCAGGCGCACGGTTTCCGCAGGCACGTCCCCCAATACGGTGATCAAATGGCCGTTCAGATGCCGACTGTAGAGGTTGACGGCCCCCAGGCGCAAACTTCCCGGATCGAATTCCTTGTCCCCGTCCGGTTTGACATAGACCGAGACCGAAGCCCAACCATCGCTGATCAGGATATGATCCACCGGCTCGCCGTCGGTCAGGTCCAGGTGACGACTGCGGCGCACTTCGCGGAAACCCTCGGGCATCCGTCCGATCCGCCAACGGCCGTCGGCGCTTTCCTCGCGACGGTCGAGCACCTTCCAGTTCCGGGAACCGGCCTCTTGCGGAACGAATGTCACCCCCTCATCGGTTTCGAGGTGGGTCACCACCAGGGACTCCATCACTTTGCCCTGGTGATCGAACAGTTCGAATTTCAACGGTAGGAAGGTATCCAGATCGATCCAGATGCGGCGACCGTACCGGTATCGGTCCAAAGGCTCGATCACGATCTCCTGGGCCTCGCGTCCCGCCACCCGGTCGCGTTCGCCCAGCCGGAACCGGTAGATGGCGTCCTGCCCCTCCCAATAGCGGGGGAGCGCACTGTTAAACAGGGATTGCCCCTGCGGGCGGGTCTCGACGATCACCAGGCCGCGGTCGGGAAAATAGCAGCTCACCCTGTCCGCGGCCCGGATCACCTTGCGCTGAACGCCGTCGAGCGCCTGCAGGACTTCGTAGACGACCCCGTCGCGGATCACATGGGCCAGGGCCAGGGTACGAATCCGGTTGTCGTGACTGTAGACGACCGTCGCCTGGTAATCGCGTTTCTGCATCGCCTCGGTCATGGCCTTGAGCCAGTCCTGAGGCGAGCGTACACCCGTCTCCCCGGCCCACAGGGCCATGCCGTAACACAGCCACAGCCCGATCATCCACCATCGGCTCGCACGCATATCAACGGCCGCCATGGGTGACGATCCTGGCATAGCTCAGCATGTGCTGGGAACCGGACAGATAGAGGCTGTCCTCGCTGTGGGCCAGAAGATAATCCTCGATGCGGGAGAAATGATGCGGACCGACGACGGGAACACCCTCATGGGAAGCCACCTCACCCGCTTGAAACGACGGCGCCTGCGCCATCGGGGGGGGATCGAAGGTGGACGCGTTTTCACGATTCCACATCAGAACGACGATGACTGCGGCGGCCGCCAACGCCACGGGAAGAACGATCCAACGATTCAGAGCGGGACGCGGCCGAGGGGATGACGGAACGGTGGTGGGCCGGGGATCGGGTTCACGCGCCAATGCCACCTGGACCCGTTCGAGGAACGCCGGATGGGAGGAAACCCCGTTGCCGTTACGAAGCGCCTGCCGGATCAATTGGTATTGAAACCATTTCACCTGAAGCTGGGGTTCCTGCTCGAGCTGCTCCAACAGGGCGATGGCTTCTTCGGGAGGCAGTTCATCGTCCATCAACAGGGACAATTTCCAGGTTACGTCATCCTGCATGAGTCGTGGCCTCTTGTCATTTTTCCACTGACGATTCGATCGATCTGGTCTTGCGGTGTTTACGCATCCCGCTTTGCAGCGTCCGAAGCTTTTTGTCGATCGCCTCCCGGGCGCGGAAGATGCGGGAGCGCACGGTTCCCACCGGACAGCCCATCGCCTGGGCGATTTCCTCGTAGCTCATCCCTTCGAATTCCCGCAGCATGATCGCCGTGCGCAATTCCTCGGGCAATTCCTCGATCGCCTGACGCACCGCCTCGGCGATCTCTTCGCTCAGCAAAATGCCCTCGGGCGTCTCTTGATCCTTTAGACGAATGGCGCCTTCGAATTGTTCCGCGGTCTCCAGTTCGATTTCGGAATCCGACGGCCGTCGCGCCCGGGCCGCAATGTGATTCTTGGCCGTATTGATGGCGATGCGGTACAGCCACGTATAAAAGGCACTGTCTCCCCGAAACCGAGGCAACGCCCGATAGGCCTTGATGAAGGTTTCCTGGGCCACGTCCAGAGCTTCGGAAGGATCCCGGACATAGCGACTGATCAACTGGATGATTTTGGGCTGGTATTTGAGCACCAACAGGTCGAAGGCTTTCTTGTCCCCCTGCTGGACGCGCCTGACCAATTCCTGATCGACTTCCGCTGCCGATTGGCTCTCCCCTTTCAATACCCTATCCCCATATGTGAGCGTAGACCCGGCCTGCGTCGCCATTCTCGCGCCTGAACCGCCAGCGAACCTGGCTGTCGAATGGACGTTGACATTATCGCCGTTTCTCATGATCCGTTCAATCAACGTCGGCGGCGGCCACGTCGGCTCTTCGGGGGCGGGGAAAGATCCGGGGAAGGAGAGCGGTCGAACCGGCGCAACCGCACCCACCCGAGGATTCCATGTCCGATTCCCGGCGACGACCGACGGCGATGTCCAACTGGCCAGCAAGGCTCGGTTTCTGTTATAAAACCGTCATGTCAGACACGCTTGAATACGACGTTCTCGTCATCGGCAGCGGCGCCGCCGGCCTGGGCGTCGCTCTGCGGCTCGCCGACCACGCCCGGGTGGCGGTGCTGTCCAAGACCGAACTGTCCGAGTGCAGCACCTTCTACGCCCAGGGTGGGATATCCGCCGTGCTGGACGCCGAAGATTCCATCGAATCCCACATCCAGGACACCCTGGTCGCCGGCGCCGGCCTGTGCGATCCCGAAATCGTCCGCCTGGTGGTCTCCCGCGGCAAGGCGGCGATCCAATGGCTGCTGGACCAGGGGGTCGCCTTCACCGAGGTCGAATCGGAGGACGGCGACCGGCACCTGCACCTGACCCGCGAGGGCGGCCACAGCCACCGGCGGGTGGTGCACGCCGCCGACGCCACCGGCAAGGCGGTGGAAAGCTCGCTCCTCGCCCGGGCCGAAGCCCATCCCAACATCGCCCTGTTCGAATACCACAACGCCGTCGATCTCATCACCACGGCCAAGCTCGGCCTGACCCCGCAGCGGGTGGCGGGAGCCTACGTCCTCGATCGCAAGGCCCACAAGGTCCGCACCTTCGCCGCCCGGGCGGTGGTCCTGGCCACCGGCGGGGCCGCCAAAGCCTATCTCTACACCAGCAACCCCGACACCGCCACCGGCGACGGCATCGCCATGGCCTGGCGCGCCGGCTGCCGGGTGGCCAACATGGAATTCATGCAGTTCCATCCAACCTGCCTCTATCACCCCCAGGCGCGCTCGTTTCTGATATCGGAAGCCCTGCGCGGCGAAGGCGCCCGCTTGCTGCTGCCCGACGGCACTCCATTCATGGAACGCTTCGATCCCCGCGCCGAACTGGCGCCCCGCGACATCGTCGCCCGCGCCATCGACCACGAGATGAAACGCTTAGGGATAGACTGCGTCTATCTGGACATCTCCCACAAGCCGGCGGACTTCATCCGCCGTCATTTCCCCACCATCCACCGCCGCTGCCTCGATTTCGGCATCGACATCACCCGCGAGCCGATCCCGGTGGTGCCGGCGGCCCACTACACCTGCGGCGGCGTGGTCACCGACGCCTGCGCCCGTACCGACATCCCCGGCCTGTACGCCGTGGGCGAGACCGCCTGGACGGGACTGCACGGCGCCAACCGCATGGCCAGCAATTCGCTGCTGGAATGCCTGGTGTTCGCCGAGCTGGCCGCCGAGGACCTGAAGCGCCACCTCGGCGACCTGCCCGCCCCGCCGCCGCTGCCAGCCTGGGACGAATCCCAGGTCACCGATTCCGACGAGGAAGTGGTGGTGAGCCACAACTGGGACGAGATCCGCCGCTTCATGTGGGACTACGTCGGCATCGTCCGTACCGACAAGCGGCTGCAGCGGGCCCTGCGCCGGGTGGCGCTGCTCAAACAGGAGATCGCCGACTACTACGGCCACTTTCGCGTCACCAGCGATCTGCTGGAACTGCGCAACCTCATCATCGCCGCCGAATTGATCGTGCGCAGCGCCATGGCCCGCAAGGAAAGCCGGGGACTGCATCACACCCTGGACTACCCCGAGCGCCGCGACCCGCCCCGCAACACCATTCTGACACCGCCGCAGCCATGAAACGTGACCAGCTCACCGGGGTGGTCCTGGCCGGCGGCAAGGCCCGGCGTCTGGGGGGCGTCGACAAGGGCTTGCAGCCCTATCACGGCCGACCGCTGATCCAGTACGCCCTGGAAATCCTGGTACCCCTGTGCGCCGAGATTCTCATCAACGCCAACCGCAACCTGGAAACGTACCGCCGTTTCGGCCACCCGGTCGTGCCCGACACCCTGCCCGATTTCCAAGGACCGCTCGCCGGCATCCTCGCCGCCCTGCAGCAGGCGCGCACACCCGCCCTGCTGGTCGTCCCCTGCGACAGCCCGCACCTGCACCGCGACCTGCTCGAACGCCTGGCGGCGGCCCTGACCGACCACGATATCGCCATCGCCCACGACGGCCAGCGGCTGCACCCGGTGGTGATGGCGCTGCGCACAGACCTGACCGAGGACCTGGCCGCCTGGCTCGCCGGCGGCGGGCGCAAGATCGACCGCTGGACCCAGCGTCACCGCTGGATCGCGGTGGACGGCAGCGACGATCCGGACCAATTCCGCAACCTCAACACGCCGGAAGACTTCGATGGCGACGATCGAACTCAGTGACAGCGGCCTGGCCGCCACCGTCTCCGTCACCGCCCACGACGAACACGGCCGGCCGGTGACCAAGGCCATCGCCGGCGAGCGTCCGTTGACGATCTACCTGGACAAGTACGAGATCGTCACCCTCATGACCCTGGGCACCCAGCCGGAACTGCTGACCCTGGGCTACCTGCGCAACCAGGGACTGGTGGCAGAAATCGACGACATCGCCGCGGTGCAGGTGGACTGGGAAGTGGAAGCCGCCGCGGTGGTCACCCGCCGCGGCATCGACCCGGAACGCCTGACGGTCCTGGGCCGGCGCACGGTCACCACCGGCTGTGGCCAGGGAACCGTCTACGGGCGCCTCCAGGAGAAACTGGAAACGATCCGTCTGACCCCACCGCCAGTGCGCCAGTCGGTCGTCTACCGGCTGCTGGCCAACCTGAAACCCTACAACGAAGTCTACAAACAAGCCGGTGCCGTCCACGGGTGCGCCCTGTGCTCCCCGGAAGGGGAGATCCTGTTCTTCTGCGAGGACGTGGGCCGCCACAACGCCGTCGACGCCATCGCCGGTTACATGTGGCTGCACGGCATCGACGGCGGCGACAAGATCTTCTACACCACCGGCCGCCTGACCTCGGAGATGAGCATCAAGGCGGCGCAGATGGGCATCCCCGTCCTCCTGTCCCGCTCCGGCATCACCGAGATGGGCCTGGCGATGGCCCGGCG
>JALSGR010000133.1 GCA_026982635.1 Methylothermaceae bacterium
ACTCCTCCGGGTTCAAAAAGGCGGAACGCCCGCCGGGACGTTCCGCCATGGACACGCTATCACAAGTAAGGGAAGACTATCCGAGCCGATCCAGCGGCGTCAGTTTCCAGATCTCCCGATTGTATTCCAGGATGGTACGGTCGGTGGAAAAGCGCCCGCTGGCGGCGGTGTTGAGGATGCTGGAACGGGTCCAGGTCTTCGGGTCCCGGAACCGGGCCGCCGCCCGCTTCTGGGCATCCACGTAGCTGCGGAAATCGGCGGCGGTCATCCACGGATCGTGGGGGCTTTTGATCGAGCCGATGACGTCATCGAAGATCCCGGGCTCGAAGCGGTTGAAGTGACCGGTCTCCAGAAGGTGCATCACCCGGCTCAGATCCTCGTCGCGGTTGATGAAGCCCATGGGATCGTAATGGGCCTGCATCTCCGCCACTTCCTCGGCGGTGAGACCGAAGAGGAAGAAGTGATCCTCCCCCACTTCCTCGAGGATTTCGATGTTGGCGCCGTCCAGGGTACCGATGGTCAGAGCGCCGTTCATCATGAACTTCATGTTGCCGGTGCCGGAAGCCTCCTTGCCGGCGGTGGAAATCTGCTCCGACAGATCGGCGCCGGCGCAGATCACCTCCATCGCCGAGACGCGGTAATTGGGGAGGAACACCAGCCGCAGCAGCCCCTCGGTGTCCGGATCGCCGTTGATGACCTGGGCGACGTTGTTGACGAGCTTGATGATCTTCTTGGCCATCAGATAACCGGGCGCCGCCTTGCCGCCGATGATGACCGCCCGTGGGGTCCAGTCGGCCACGTCGCCGCGCTTGATGCGGTCGTACAGATGGATGACGTGGAGGACGTTGAGGAGCTGGCGCTTGTACTCGTGGATGCGTTTGACCTGGACGTCGAGCATGAAGTTGGCCGGGATCTCGACCCCCGTCTCCCGGGCGATGAAATCGATCAGGCGCCCGCGGTTGTGTCGGCGCACCGCCTGCCAGCGTTCCTGGAAGTCGGCCTTGCCGGCCAGGGGCGCCAGCTCCCGCAGGCGGCTCAGATCGGTGATCCAGCGGTCGCCGATGGTGTCGGTGATCAGATCGCGCAGTTTGGGATTGGCCCATGCCAGCCAGCGCCTTGGGGTGATGCCGTTGGTCTTGTTGTTGAACTTGTGGGGCCACAGTTCGTAGAAGTCGTGAAACAGCCCCTCGGTGAGCAAACGCGAGTGCAAGGCGGCGACACCGTTGACCGAGAAGCTGCCGACGATGGCCAGATAGGCCATGCGCACCTGAGGCTCGTGCCCCTCCTCGATGATCGACATCCGCGCCAGACGCTCGGTGTCACCGGGCCAGCGTTTGTCCACCTCGGCGAGAAAGCGGGCGTTGATCTCGTAGATGATTTCCAGCAGCCGGGGCAATAATTGCCGGAACAGGCGCACCGGCCACTTTTCCAGGGCCTCGGGCAGCAGGGTATGGTTGGTGTAGGCCATCGTGCGGGTGGTGATGTTCCAGGCCTCGTCCCATCCCAGCCCGTATTCGTCCATCAGCAGACGCATCAGCTCAGCCACTGCGATGGCCGGGTGGGTGTCGTTGAGCTGGAAGGTGTTGCCGTCGGCGAACCGGCTGAAATCCTCCCCGTGGGTCCAAACCCAGCGGCGCAGCACGTCCTGGAGGCTGGCCGAGGCCAGGAAATACTGCTGGCGCAGGCGCAGCTCCTTGCCGTTCTCGCTGGCGTCGTTGGGATAGAGCACCAGGGAAATCTGCTCGGCGGTGTTCTTGGCCGCCACCGCCTCTGGATAATCCCCGGCGTTGAATTCCTCCAGGTCGAACTCCTCGGTCGCCATGGCCTTCCACAGCCTGAGGGTGTTGACGGTATCGTTGCGATAGCCGGGAATGGGAACGTCGAAAGGCACGGCGAGAACGTCGTGGGTATCGACCCAGCGCACCCGCAGGATGCCGCCGTTGCCGTCGCCGATGAATTCGGTGCGGCCGCCGAAACGGACCCGCACCGTCAGCTCCGGCCGTTCCAATTCCCAGACGTTGCCGTTGCGCAGCCAGTGGTCCGGCTCCTCCACCTGATAGCCGTTCTCGATCGCCTGGCGGAACATCCCGTATTCGTAGCGAATGCCGTACCCCATCACCGGGAGCTGCAAGGTGGCGCAACTGTCGAGAAAACACGCAGCCAGACGCCCCAGACCACCGTTGCCCAGTCCGGCGTCCGGTTCGATTTCAATCAGCTCCTCGATCTCGATGCCCAGTTCGAACAAGGCCCGGGTCGCGGCATCCTCCAACCCCAGGTTGAGCATGGCGTTGCCCAAGGTGCGCCCCAACAGGAACTCCATCGACAGATAGTAAGCCTGCTTGCACAGGGAGGTGCTGCAGAGATGCCGGGTCTGGCGCCAGCGCTCCATCAACCGATCCCGGACCGCCAATCCCAGGGCCGTGTAGGCATAATGGGCCGAACGGCAGTCCCGGTCACGGCCCAGGGTATAATTGAAATGGCGCTTGTAATCGGTTTGAATGGCCTTAGGATCCATCCCCAGGGGTTCCAGTTCGGTAATCGAGGCGCAAGGATTGCTTTTCACCAGAGGCTGCACAGGCATAGGCACGTCCGTCTATATGCAAGAAGTAAAAATTTCCATTGTAAGCAATGACTTTCGCTCCGCCAAGCGGGAAAGCGGAAAATCAGGAACCACCCGGTTGACAACCAGTCTTCATCTGGTATATTTAAGTGCTCTTTGCAGCGGGCGCCCGTAGCTCAGTTGGATAGAGTACCTGGCTACGAACCAGGTGGTCGGAGGTTCGAATCCTTCCGGGCGCGCCAATCACAATTCGGTTTCCACTCCCCGGTAGCTCAGCTGGTAGAGCAGGTGGCTGTTAACCACCGGGTCGGCGGTTCGAGTCCGTCCCGGGGAGCCAA
>JALSGR010000134.1 GCA_026982635.1 Methylothermaceae bacterium
ACCGCTCTGCGGGGCTTACCGGACGGTCGCTTCCGTTACCGGATGGACTGCGATGCCGAGATCGTGGTCGCGGTCACCGTCGACCGGGACCGGCAGCGCGCCCGTATCGACTTCACCGGCACCTCCCCCCAGCAGGACAACAACTTCAACGCCCCGGCGGCGGTGTGCCGGGCGGCGGTTCTGTACGTCTTCCGCACCCTGGTGGCCGACGACATCCCCCTCAACGCCGGCTGTCTGGAACCACTGGACATCGTGCTGCCCCGGGGATGCCTGCTCAATCCCGAGCCGCCGGCCGCGGTGGCCGCCGGCAACGTGGAAACCTCCCAGTACGTGGTGGACGCCCTGTACGGCGCCCTGGGAATCATGGCCGGCTCCCAGGGAACCATGAACAATTTCACCTTCGGCGACGGAAGACAGCAATATTACGAGACCCTGTGCGGCGGAGGCGGCGCCGGGGCGGATTTCGACGGCGCCGATGCGGTGCACACCCACATGACCAACTCCCGCCTCACCGACGCCGAGATTCTGGAACTGCGCTATCCGGTGCGGGTGGAACGCTTCGCCGTTCGCCGCGGCAGCGGCGGCGCCGGCCGGCACCGGGGCGGCGACGGCGTCGTCCGCGAGATCCGTTTTCTGGCCCCGATGACCGCCGCCATCGTCTCCAACCACCGCCGCTATCCCCCCTTCGGCCTGTTCGGCGGCCTTCCCGGCGCCCTGGGTCACAACCGTCTGATCCGGGCCGACGGCGAGGTCCGGGAACTGCCCGGCTGCGTCCAGATCGAGGTCGCTCCGGGCGACCGCATCCTCATCGAAACCCCGGGCGGCGGCGGTTACGGCAAGCCGTCCAGATAGCGGGCCACCAGATCGTGAGGACCGGCCTCCGGCACCGGGATGCGGACCCGCCAGCCGGCACCGGGGGCCTCCTCCAACGCCCGCCCTTCGAGATCCTCCAGGTGCTCCACGACCTGATCCCGGTTGCCCCGGGGGGAAATCCATTCGATGCGGTCGCCGCGGCGCAGCTTGTTCTTGACCACTACCTCCGCCTTGCCGCTGGCCGGGTCGTAGGATTCCACCTCGCCGACGAACTGCTGGCGATGGCTGCGGGAAGCCCCCTGAAGGTAGTTTTGATATTCGTGACTGTGATGCCGCTGATAAAAGCCGTCGGTATAGCCCCGGTTGGCCAGATTCTCCAGCACGCCGATCAGGCGGGCGTCGAAGGGGCGGCCGGCCAGGGCGTCGTCGAGCGCCTGGCGATAGACCTGCGCGGTGCGGGCCACGTAATAGACGGATTTGGTCCGTCCCTCGATCTTGAGGCAGTCGATCCCCATGGCCACCAGCTTGTGGACGTGCTCGACGGCCCGAAGGTCCTTGGAGTTGAGGATATAGGTGCCGTGTTCGTCCTCCAGGATCGGCATGTATTCGCCGGGTCGCCCGGGATCTTCCAGCAGATAGGTCCGGTCCGCCGCCGGGTGCCGCGCCATGCCGGTGTCGGCCGGCCGGACCCGGTATTCCCAGCGGCAGGCGTTGGTACAGGTGCCCTGGTTGGGGTCCCGGCGGTTGAAATAACCCGACAGCAGACACCGGCCCGAATAGGCGATGCACAGGGCGCCGTGAACGAAGACCTCCAGTTCGACGTCGGGGCAGCGCTGGCGGATCTCGGCGATTTCCGTCAGGGACAACTCCCGAGACAGGATGATCCGTTCGATCCCGAGGCGCTGCCAGAAACGCACCGCGGCGTAATTCATGGTGTTGGCCTGCACCGATAGATGGATCGGCATCTCGGGCCAGGTCTCCCGGACCAGCAGGATCAATCCCGGATCGGCCATGATGAGGGCGTCCGGGCCGGCCTCGACGATGGGGGCGAAGTCCTTGACGAAGGTTGCGACCTTGCTGTTGTGGGGAAGGACGTTGGCCGCCAGATAGAACTTCTTCCCCTGGGCCCGGGCCTCGGCGATGCCCAGGCGCAGGTTCTCCAGATCGAAGTCGTTGTTGCGCACCCGCAGGCTGTAGCGCGGCAAGCCGGCATAGACCGCATCCGCGCCGTAAGCGAAGGCGTAACGCAGGTGCCGGAGGGTCCCGGCGGGGGACAAAAGTTCGACCTTGGGCATGGGCGGTTCCCGAATGATGGCGGAAGGGGGGTGAATGGTATAATTCCTGCCACGACTTAACAATCCCCGCTCCCCGGCCGAGGAAAAAACGAATCCCATGAGCAAGATCGACCCTTCCCGATTTCCCACCATCGAAGCTTTTGTCGGCAACACCCCCCTGGTGCGCCTGCAGCGGCTTCCCGGCGACACCAGCAACCTCGTCCTGGCCAAACTGGAAGGCAACAATCCCGCCGGCTCCGTCAAGGACCGACCGGCCCTGAGCATGATCAAACAGGCCGAGGCGCGCGGCGAAATCCGCCCCGGCGACCGGCTGATCGAGGCCACCAGCGGCAACACCGGGATCGCTCTGGCCATGGTGGCGGCGATCAAGGGATACCGCATGACCCTGATCATGCCGGAGAACATGAGCGTGGAGCGGCGCGCCGTGATGAAGGCCTACGGCGCGGAAATCATCCTCGTGTCCGCCGAAGGGGGGATGGAAGAGGCGCGCGACCTGGCCGAAGCCATGGCGGAACGCGGCGAGGGCAAGATCCTCAACCAATTTTCCAATCCGGACAATCCCCGGGCCCACTACGAGGGAACCGGGCCGGAGATCTGGCGCGACACCTTCGGCACCGTCACCCACTTCGTCAGCGCCATGGGAACCACCGGCACCATCATGGGGACTTCCCGGTTCCTGAAAGAAAAAAACCCCCGCATCCAGATCGTCGGCGTCCAGCCCAGCGAAGGCGCCAAAATCCCCGGCATCCGCCGCTGGCCCCCGGCCTATCTGCCCAAGATCTACGA
>JALSGR010000135.1 GCA_026982635.1 Methylothermaceae bacterium
CGGCGCTGGCCGAGTATTGTCTGGCGCCGTCCGAATTGGTCTGGTGGCGTAAGCTGGGGGAGAAGGAACGGATCGGTGTCTTTTTCAAATTCTGGACCGGCAAGGAAGCCTTCGTGAAGGCGGACGGGCGGGGACTGAGCCTGGGGCTGAAGCGGTGTGTACTGACGCCCGATCCGCTGCGCCTGGTGGCCGTTCCGGAAGACTGCGGCCGTCCCCGGGATTGGTGGCTGTTCGAAATCGAGGTCGGCGACCCGCTTCAGGCCGCCCTCTGCATCCACGGGAAACCGGTGTCCTCGGTTCAGGTGGTGGCGTTGCCGCCGGACTGGCTTCCGCCCCTCAGGCAGCGGCCGGTCAGGGCGTCGTAGATGGGCGTGGGACCTTCGAGCCCTCCCAGAGGACCGGGGATCACCAGCACCCGGCGGCCGAAATAACGGCGGACCTGAAGCAGGGATCTTGCCGGCGGCCGTCCCGTGGGATTGGCGCTGGTGGAAACCAGGGGACGGCCGAAGGCGCGGCACAGTCTGGCCGCGACCGGATGGTCGGTCACCCGGCAGGCGAGGGTGCTTCGTCCGCCGGTCAGCCAGGCGGGGACCCGGGGGGCGGCTGGCAGAATCCAGGTGACCGGACCCGGCCAGGAAGCGAGGATGCGCTTCAGAACGGCGGCGGGAGGTACGGAAACGAAAGGCAGCAACTGGTCGAAATCGGCGGCGATCAGAATCAAGCCCTTGGAAGCGGGCCGACCCTTCAGGACCAGGATCTCGGCCACCGCCCCTTCGTCGCAGGGGTCGCACCCCAGACCGAAGACGCCTTCGGTGGGGTAGGCGATGACGCCGCCCCGGCGCAAATGACGCACCGCCTGTGACAGGCGCCAGCGGGGCAGGGGAATCATGGTTCAGGAGACGGCCGCGGCCGGTTCGGGTGGCGCTTCTTCGCAGGGTGCACTGTAGCGGCAGTTCTTCTGGGGGCAGACCTTTTCCGTGCCCCGGCGCTTGGTGGTCTTGCGGGTCAGGACAGGCCAGCCGCATTCGGGGCAGGGTTCCGCCAGGGGGGGATTCCACAAGGCGTAGTTGCACTTGGGATACGTGGAACAAGAGTAGAAGATCTTGCCGCTGCGCGATTTGCGCTTCAGCAGCGTACCCTCCCGGCACTGGGGGCACGGGACGCCGGTGTCCTCGGGTTTTTCCAGGGGTTCGATGTGGCGGCATTCGGGATAGTTGCTGCAGCCGATGAACTTGCCGTAGCGGCCGGTCTTGATCTGCAGCGCGCCGCCGCACTCGGGGCATTTCCGGTCGAGGGTCTCCGGTTCCCGGTTTTCCCCGCTGTCGTCTTCCAGGTTGCGGGTATATTTGCACCGGGGGAAATTGCCGCAGCCGATGAAACGGCCGTTCCGTCCCAGGCGGATGGCCAATTGGCCGCCGCATTCGGGGCACTTTTCGTCGAGGGGTTCCTGGGTGACGTCCTTGCGCTGGACGTTGCTGTCCTTTTCCTGCACCAGTCGCTTGAACGGCTCCCAGAAGGCCCGCAGCAGGGCGAGCCATTTCTTCTCGCCCCGGGAGACCGCGTCGAGTTCGTCCTCCAGTCCCGCGGTGAAGTGGTAATCCACGTAGCGGGTGAAGTGTTCGGTGAGGAACTTGTTGACGATCCGGCCGATGTCGGTGGGGCGGAAACGTTTGTTCTCCAGCACCACGTAACCGCGGTTGAGCAGGGTGGAGATGATGGTGGCGTAGGTGGAGGGCCGGCCGATGCCGTATTCCTCCAGCGCCTTCACCAGGCTGGCCTCGGTGTAGCGGGGCGGCGGTTCGGTGAAGTGCTGGTCCGCCACGATGTCGCGCAGGGTCACCTGCTGACCTGCTTCCAGCGGCGGCAGAATCTTGTCGCCGTCCTCGCCGACGGCGTCGTCCCGGCCTTCCTGATACACCACCATGAAGCCCGGTCGGGCGACGGTGGAACCGGTGGCGCGGAACAGGTTGTCGTCACCGCCGCAGGCCAGATCCACCGCCACGGTGTTCAAGGTGGCGTGAATCATCTGGCAGGCGACGGTGCGCTTCCAGATCAGTTCGTAGAGCCGGTATTGATCGGCGCTCAGGTAGGGTTTGACCTGTTCCGGCAGGCGCTTGACCGAGGTGGGACGGATGGCCTCGTGGGCTTCCTGGGCGTTCTTGGACTTGGCCTTGAACACACGCGGTTTGGCCGGCAGGTTGTCCTCGCCGTACACCGAGGCGATCAGCTCCCGGATCTCGGCCACCGCCTCCTGGGCCAATTGGGTGGAGTCGGTGCGCATGTAGGTGATGAGACCGACGGTCTCGCCGCCGATGTCGATGCCTTCGTAGAGCTGTTGGGCCACCGTCATGGTGCGCCGGGTGGTGAATCCCAGCTTGCGGGCCGCTTCCTGCTGCAGGGTGGAAGTGATGAAGGGCGGCGCCGGATTGCGCCTGCGCTGCTTCTTCTCCACCTTGACCACGGTGAGCTTGCCCTGGGCCTGGTCGAGCAAGGTCCGACGCACCTGGTGGGCGTGGTCGGCATCGGTGATGCTGAACTGTTTGATCTTTTCGCCCCGGTACTGGAGCAGCCGGGCCTTGAACGGTTTCGCCTCCGCTTCGCAGGCCGCTTCGATGGTCCAGTATTCCCGGGGTTCGAAGTTCTCGATTTCGATTTCCCGTTCCACGATCATGCGCAGCGCGGGGCTTTGGACCCGCCCGGCGGACAGGCCGCGGCGGATCTTACGCCACAGCAGGGGCGACAGGTTGAAGCCGACCAGGTAGTCGAGCGCGCGGCGCGCCTGCTGGGCGTTGACCAGGTTCATGGAGATTTCCCCCGGCTGGCGCAACGCTTCCTGGATGGCGCGCCGGGTGATTTCGTGGAACACGATGCGATGGGCCGGCTTGTC
>JALSGR010000136.1 GCA_026982635.1 Methylothermaceae bacterium
TGTTCGGTCACGAACACCAGGCGGTGTCCGGATTGGCGGGGGAGGAGTCGGGCCTTCGGGCCCTGTGGCGACGGATGTGCAGTTGGTTTCAGGGGAATTTCTAGGTTCGACATTCGACAACCGAGAGCGTAGAGGAGCAAGACCATGACATTTGAAATGGTAGACGACTATGGGCAAAACGCGGTCATCAAGGTGATCGGCATCGGCGGCGGCGGCAGCAATGCGGTGGACCACATGGTCAGCAGCAACATCGACGGGGTGGAGTTCATCTGCGCCAACACCGATGCCCAGGCGTTGCGCAAGTGCGCCGCCAAGACCGTGCTGCAGATCGGCGGGGAATTGACCAAGGGACTGGGAGCGGGCGCGAATCCCGAGGTCGGCAAGCAGGCGGCCATGGATGACCGGGATCGGATCCAGGAATTGATCCAGGGGGCCGACATGGTGTTTCTCACCGCCGGCATGGGAGGCGGCACCGGCACCGGGGCGGCGCCGGTGTTCGCCGAGATCGCCAAGGATCTGGGGGTGCTGACCGTGGCGGTGGTGACCAAACCGTTTCCCTTCGAGGGCAACAAGCGCCGGGCCATCGCCGAACAGGGGATCGAGGAGTTGAGCCGCTACGTGGATTCCCTGATCACCATCCCCAACGAGAAACTGCTGCCGGTGCTGGGCAGTCAGGTTTCCCTGCTGCAGGCGTTCGCGGCCGCCAACGACGTCCTTTTGGGTGCGGTGCAGGGGATCGCCGAACTGATCACTCGGCCCGGCCTGATCAACGTCGATTTCGCCGACGTGCGGACCGTGATGGCGGAAATGGGCATGGCCATGATGGGGACCGGGGCGGCGAGCGGCGAGAACCGCGCCCGTCAGGCGGCGGAAAGCGCCATCGCCAGCCCGTTGCTGGAAGACATCAATCTTCAGGGGGCCCGTGGCATCCTGGTCAACATCACCGGCGGTCTGGATCTGTCCATCGGGGAGTTCGACGTGGTGGGCAACACCGTCAAGGAATTCGCTTCGGAGGACGCCGTGGTGGTGGTGGGAACCGTCATCGATCCGGAGCTGCAGGACGAGATCCGGGTGACGGTGGTGGCCACCGGCCTCGAAGGCGGCCGCCGTGGCGCGGACGAAACCACGCCGGTGCGCCTCGTGGAGAAGAAGGCCGACGGTCAGGTGGACTACGAAGAACTGGAACGGCCGGCCGTGATCCGGCGCCAGCCGGAGCCGGTGCGCAAGGTGAGCACCGCCGGCAATGCCGCGGTGGCCCAGGACGAGGATCTGGAATATCTGGACATCCCCGCCTTCCTGCGCCGCCAGGCCGACTGAGGAAACGGCGGAAAGGCCCCGGGAGACCGGGGCCTTCGCCTCAGAGCCGCATGGGCATGATGATGAAGCGCACCGCGGGGTCTTCGGGATCCTCGGCCAGGCAGCTCAGGGCAGGATCGGCGAAGGACAGGCGGATGGTCTCCGAATCCAGGTGGGTGACGGCGTCGGTCAGGTAGGCGGCGTTGAAGCCGACGGTGAACGGTTCGCCCTGATACCACACTTCCAGTTCCTCCTCGGCTTCCTCCTGCTCGGGATTGTGGGCCGACAGCCGCAGCAGGTTGTCGGAGACGTCGAGGCGGATGCCGCGGTACTGTTCGTTGGATAGGATGGACACCCGGGAGATGGCCTCCTTCAGGGCCTGACGGTCGCAGGTCAGCACCCGGTTGATCTCCTGGGGAAAGACCCGCCGATAGTCGGGATAGCGGCCGTCGATGAGCTTGGCGGAGAAGACGCTGTCCGGCAGCTCGATCCGGATGGCGTTGGCGGTCAGGTGCAGGGTGATCGTTTGGCCGTCCTCGAGCAGGCGGAACAATTCCTGTACCCCCTTGCGGGGGAGGATCGGCTGCTGCAGTCCGGCGACCGCTTCGCCCAGCTCCGCCTCGCACCAGGCCAGGCGGTGACCGTCCGAGGCCACGGCGCGCACGTGATTCTGGTCCAGTTCCAGCAGCAGGCCGTTGAGGTAGTAGCGGACGTCCTGCAGCGCCATGGCGTACATGGTCTTGGCCAGGAGGCGGTGCAGGGTGCTCCCGTCGATCCGGGTGACGGTCGTCTCGCCCTGGAGGCGGAATTCGGGGAAGTTCTCCGTGCCCAGGGCGGCCAGGGCGAAGCGGCTGCGACCGGCGCGCAGCGCCAGCGTCTTTTCTTCCTTGAGCTGGCACTGGATCGTCGTCCCGTTGGGCAGCAGGCGGCAGATGTCCAGCAGTTTCCGGGCCGGTACCGTGGTTTCCCCGTTCTCACCGTCCACCGGCACGGAAGTGATCAGTTCCACTTCCAGATCGGTGCCGATCAGGGTCAGTTCGCCGTCCCGGACGCGCAGGAGCACGTTGGCGAGAATCGGCAGGGTGGAACGGCGTTCGATGACGCCGGCCACCTTTTGCAGGGCCTCGAGCAAGGGTTCGCGGGTGATGGAAAATTGCATGAATTCCGCTCTCAGTTGGTCAACAAGTGCAACAAGGTGGCGTAGTCTTCCGCCAGCTTGCTGTCGGTTTCCTTGAGCTCCTCGACCTTGCGGCAGGCGTGCAGCACCGTCGTGTGATCGCGGCCGCCGAAAAACTCACCGATTTCCGGCAGACTGTGGTTGGTCAATTCCTTGGCCAGGGCCATGGCGATCTGGCGCGGTCGGGTGATGGAGCGGGTCCTTTTGTTGGACAGCAGGTCGGCGACGCGGATCTTGTAGTATTCCGCCACCGTCTTCTGGATGTTTTCCACGTTGATCAGCTTGTCCTGGACCGCGATCAGGTCGCGCAACGCCTCCTTGGCGAACGGCAGGGTGATGGGTTCGCCGGTGAACTGGGCCCGGGCGGTGACCCGGCGCAGCGCCCCCTCCAATTCGCGGACGTTGGAACGGATGCGTTTGCCGATGAAGAAAGCCACTTCCTCGGGCAGATCCACCCCCCATTGTTGGGCCTTCTTCATCAGGATCGCCACCCGGGTTTCCAGGTCGGGGGGTTCGATGGCCACCGGCAGGCCCCAGCCGAAACGGGATTTGAGGCGCTCCTCCAGTCCCTCGATCTCCTTAGGATAGCGGTCGCAGGTCAGCACCACCTGATGCTTGTTTTCCAGCAGGGTGTTGAAGGTATGGAAAAATTCCTCCTGGGACCGTTCCTTGCCGGCGAAGAACTGGATATCGTCGACCAACAGGGCGTCGACGTTGCGGTAGAATTCCTTGAAAGCGTTGATGGCGTTGTGCTGCAGGGCGGTCACCATGTCGGAGACGAAGCGCTCTGAATGGAGATACACCACGTGGGCGTCGGGATTGCGCTGGATGATCAAGTTTCCGATGGCGTGCATCAGGTGGGTTTTGCCCAAGCCGACCCCGCCGTAGATGAACAGGGGATTGTAGGCCTGGCCGACGTTTTCCGCCACCTGTACCGCGGCGGCCTTGGCGAACTGGTTGGACTTGCCTTCCACGAAGGTGTCGAAGGTGAAAGCCGGGTTCAGATTGCCGCCGCCGTCGGGTTTGCGGCGCGGACGCTTGCTGCTGGCGCCGAAGTCGGGTCTTGCCGGCCGGCTCTTGGTTTCCCGGCGGGTGCCCACCTCCAGGATCAGGCGTGGGATGCCGTTGCCGTTGCGGGGCAAGGCGCTTTGGATCCGGTCGATGAAATGTTCCCGGACCCAATCGAGGACGAATTGATTGGGCGCCAGCAGATGCAGTTCCGACTCGTTTTCCACCGCCTGGAGCGGACGGATCCAGGTGTTGAAATCCTGGGGCGGAATTTCATGTTCGAGTTTTTGAATGCACTGATTCCAGAGATCGCTCATGGGCTTGGGCCTGACGCTGTGAAGAAATGGGACGGAAATCCGGCGTGCGGGTGGGGAGCCGCGTGACCGGGGGGGATACTATACCGGAATTGCCGCCCGGCGACAGCGTTGACATTACGCTCGTATCAGCGTAACATCTTGTATCTTTTTGTTATTATTTTCAAATATTTATAGGGTCTGCGACATGAAGCGAACCTATCAACCCAGCAAAATCCGGCGGGCGCGCACCCATGGTTTCCGTGCCCGGATGCGCACCAAGGGCGGACGCAAGGTGATCAACGCGCGTCGCGCCAAAGGTCGTGCCCGTCTGGCGCCTTAACTGCGTTGCCGCCCGAGCGATACCGCTTTCCCAAGAGCCATCGCCTGCTGAAGGCGGCCGAGTATGAAGCGGTCTTCGCCGCGGCGCGGGTTTCGTCGGACCGCTGTTTCACGATTCTGATGCGGGCCAACGCGCTCGATCACCCACGCCTGGGGCTGGCCGTTTCCAAGCGCAAGGTCAAGAAGGCCACGGCCCGCAACCGCCTGAAGCGAATCGTGCGCGAGAGTTTTCGCCTGAACCAGCATCACCTGCCGGCCGCCGATTTCGTGGTGCTGGCCAAACCGGCCGCCGCGGCTGCGGAAAGAAAGGAGCTATGGGAATCGTTGGCGCGACATTGGCAGCGCTTGAGCGTGGAAGCCGCCGTCTCCTGATCGCGGCGATTCGGGGGTACCGTTACTTTCTCAGCCCCTGGCTGGGTAATCAGTGCCGTTTTCATCCCACCTGTTCGCAGTACGCACTCACCGCCATCGAACGTTTCGGGACCCTGCGCGGCTGTTGGTTGGCCCTGCGTCGTCTGCTGCGCTGCCATCCCTGGCATCCCGGGGGGGTCGATCCTGTCCCAGAGCAACTAGGAACAACAAAAAATGGATAACTTGCGTTTTTTCCTCTTCGTCCTGTTCGTGATGTTGGGTTACATGCTGTGGGCTGCCTGGCAGCAGGACTACGGCCCCAAGCCGGCGCCCCCGGCCGAAGCCGAAGCACCGGCGGCCGCCCCGCCTCAGGTGTCCTCCGGCGAGGCCGTCGCCCGAGCGGCGACCGGCAGCGCGGTGGGCGAAGCGACTCCGACCGGCGGACGGATCGTCGTCAAGACCGACGTTTTCCGGGCCGAGATCGGGTTGGCCGGCGGGGACATCCAGTCGGTCGATCTGCTGCGCTATCCCGTTTCCAAGGACAAACCCGATCAACCGGTCCGTCTGCTGACGCCGGAACCGGGTCGGCTGTTCGTGACCCAGACCGGTTTCCTCGGCGACGAGCGCATCGCTCCCAGGCACACCGTGCCCTGGCGGGCCGAGGCCGGGGAATACGTCATGGAATCCGGCCGCCCCCTCGAAGTGCCGTTGGTATGGCGCGGCGACGGGGTCGAGATCGTCAAGACCTATACCTTCACGCCCGGCAGCTACGAAATCAAGGTCGATTATCGAATCCGCAACACCGGCCAGGTTCCCTGGACCGCACGCCAGTACGGCCAGCTCAAGCGCAAACGGCCGGAGAACAAGGACAGCGCCTTCATCCGCACCTTCACCGGCGTGGCCTGTCACACCCAGGAAGATCCCTACGAGAAGTTTTCCTTCGGGGATCTGGAGGATCTGCCGCGCAACTGGGAGACGGAGGGCGGCTGGTGCGCCATGGTCCAGCACTACTTCCTGGCCGCTTGGCTGCCGCCGGCGGAACAGATCAACCACTTCTACACCAAGCCCCTGCCCGGGGAGATCTTCATCGTCGGTTCCTATTCGCCCGAATATCGGGTCTCTCCGGGGGAGACCCGCACCATCCGGACCCGTTTCTACATTGGTCCCAAACTGCAGGACGTGCTGGAGACGGTGGCGCCGGGGCTGGAGCTGACGGTCGACTACGGCGTCTTCACCTTCATCGCCCAGCCGATCTTCTGGCTGTTGTCCTGGTTCCACAAGTTCTTCGGTAACTGGGGTTGGGCAATCATCGCCACCACCTTCGTCATCAAGGCGATCTTCTTCCCCCTCTCGGCCGCCAGCTACAAGTCGATGGCCAAGATGCGCAAGCTGCAGCCGAAGATGCAGGCTCTCAAGGAGCGCTTCGGTGACGACAAGCACAAGTTTCACCAGGCCCTGATGCAACTTTACCGGGAGGAGAAGGTCAACCCGATGGGCGGCTGTCTGCCGATTCTGGTGCAGATCCCGGTGTTCATCTCCCTTTACTGGGTATTGGTGGAAAGCGTGGAGCTGCGCCAGGCCGAGTTCGTCGGCTGGCTGGTGGACCTGACCTCCAAGGATCCCTATTTCATCCTGCCGGCCCTGATGGGATTGACCATGTGGGTTCAGCAGAAGCTCAGCCCGCCGCCCACCGATCCGGTCCAGGCCCAGGTGATGAAGATGTTTCCCCTGATCTTCACCGTGTTCTTCGCCTTCTTCCCCGCCGGTTTGGTGCTGTACTGGGTGGTCAACAACACCCTGTCCATCGTGCAGCAGTGGTGGATCAACAAACAGATCGAGGGTGACGCCGAGGCTTGATCCCGACCGACGACATCATCGCCGCTCCCGCCACCCCCCCCGGCCGTGGGGCGGTGGCGGTGGTGCGTGCTTCCGGTCCCGACCTTTCCCGACTGATCGAAGGGCTGACCGGCCGCCCCCTCGAGTCCCGTCACGCTCACTACCTGGCCTTCCGCGCCGATGACGGGGAGGTCATCGACCGCGGGTTGGCTCTGTTCTTTCCCGCTCCCCGTTCCTACACCGGCGAGGATTTGCTCGAGCTCCATTGTCACGGCAGTCCCGCCGTGGTCGAAGCCCTATTGCGGCGCCTGTTTCAGCTCGGCGCCCGTCCCGCCGAACCCGGCGAGTTCACTCGTCGCGCCTTTCTCAACGGTAAGCTCGATCTCGCCCAGGCCGAGGCGGTCGCCGCCCTGATCGAGAGCAGCAGCGCTCAGGCGGTGCGCGCCGCCCGGCGTTCTCTGGAAGGAGAGTTTTCCCGTCTCGTCCACGAGTTGACCGAAGCGCTGACCGCCCTGCGGGTCCAGGTAGAGGCGGCCATCGACTTCTCCGACGAGGATATCGATCTGATCGCCGAGGGCGACGTGGCGCATCGTCTGCGGATTCTCCTCGACGATCTCGCCGCTCTGCGCCGTCGGGCTCACCAAGGGCGGTTGCTGGAGGAAGGCATGACCGTGGTGATCGCCGGCCCGCCCAACGCCGGCAAGTCCAGCCTCCTCAACCGCCTGGCCCGGCGCGAGGCGGCCATCGTCACCGACATCGCCGGCACCACCCGTGACGTGCTGCGCGAGCGGATCCTCATCGACGGCATGCCCCTGCACGTGATCGACACCGCCGGTCTGCGCGACAGCGACGATCCGGTGGAGCGCGAGGGCATCCGCCGCGCCCGGCAGGCGATGGAACAGGCCGACCGCATCCTGCTCGTCTGCGACGCCCGCGATCCCGCTGCCGCCGAGGCCCTGACGGCCGACCTGCCGGCTTCGGCGCCTCTCACCCGCATCGTCAACAAGATCGATCTCACCGGCCAGCCGCCCCGCCTCGAAGGTGACACCGTGTGGTTGTCCGCCCGGACCGGCGCGGGTCTGGAACACCTGTGCCGTCATCTGAAACAGTGCATGGGCTTCGAGGCCGAGGCCGAAGACGCCCTGGCGGCCCGACGCCGCCACCTGGAGGCCCTGGATCGGGCCGGTGACTTCCTGCGCCAGGCGCTGGCGGAATTGGGCACCGGTCGGATGCTGGATCTGGTGGCGGAAAATCTGCGTTTGGCCCAAAACGCCCTGGGGGAGATCACCGGCGAGGTGAGTTCCGACGATCTGTTGGGCCGGATCTTCTCCGAATTCTGCATCGGCAAGTGAGCAGGGATCCGTTGCCGCTGCCCAATGCTGACCTTGAATTGACGGACCGGTCGTTGCGCCAGGTGACCCTGGCGGTTGAAAACATGGGATGCGCCCTGTGCAAGTACACCGTGGAAAACGCCCTCCGCCAGGTGGAAGGCGTGCAGAGCGCCGAAGTGGACATGGAGAGGGCGGTCGCGGTGGTCACTTACGATCCGGCCAAAGTGCGGGTCGATGCCCTGGTGAAGGCGGTGAGTGACGCCGGTTATCCGGCCGCGGTGAAGGAATGATCCGGTCTAGCGCGTCTGCTTCAGCAAGCGCTGCTTTTCCCGCTGCCAGTCGCGCTCCTTCTCCATGGCGCGTTTGTCGTAGAGTTTCTTGCCCCGGGCCAGGCCGATTTCCAGTTTGACCCGGTTGTTCTTCCAGTACAGTTTCAGCGGCACCAGGGTATAGCCCCGCCGTTCCACCAGACCGATGAGCTTGTCGATCTCCCGT
This sequence comes from Methylothermaceae bacterium, assembly GCA_026982635.1. Classification (GTDB taxonomy): domain Bacteria; phylum Pseudomonadota; class Gammaproteobacteria; order Methylococcales; family Methylothermaceae; genus Methylohalobius. The sequence continues at coordinate 8,130 of JALSGR010000136.1, forward strand.
TTGTGCAGCAGCAGTTTGCGGGTCCGGGTGGGATCGGCCTCCACGTGGGTGGAGGCGGAGGGAAGCGGGGTGATGTGGGCGCCGAACAGCCAGACCTCTCCATCCTTGATGAGGACGTAGCTTTCCTTCAGACTCACCCGTCCGGCGCGCAGGCTCTTGACCTCCCAGCCCTGGAGGGCGAGGCCGGCTTCGTAGGTTTCTTCGATAAAATAATCGTGACGCGCCTGACGGTTGACGGCGATGACGTTGCTGTCGGATTTCTTGTTCTTCTTGCGAGCCATAACGGAGCCATTTTACCGCAAATTCGCCAATTCACCGGGAAAGATGAAAACCATCCACAAAAGCGCCCTGATCCGCTACTCGGCGGATAAAATGTTCGAGTTGGTCGACGATATCGAATCCTATCCCCGCTTTCTGCCCTGGTGCCGGGACAGCCGGATTCTGCGACGGGAGGCCAACCTCGTCGAAGCGGAGCTGGAGATTGCCCGTGGAGCCTTCCAGCAGTCCTTCGCCACCCGCAATTACAACGTTCCCGGCCGGGAGATCCGCATGACCCTGCTTCGGGGGCCGTTCAGTCATCTGGAAGGGCTATGGCGTTTCCAGCCCCTGCGCGAGGATGCCAGCAAGATCAGCCTGCAACTGCGTTTCGAGATGCATTCCCGCCTCGGTTCCCTGGCTTTCGGCGCCATGTTCAACCAGATCGGCGAAACCATGGTGGAAGCTTTCACCCGCAGGGCTCGGCATCTCTATGGATGACACCGTCATGGTCGTCTATGCCCGTCCCGAGGTCCAGCGGCTCAAGTACTTGCCCTACCGGCCCGGGATGCGCGTCATCGACGCGATCGAACAAAGCGGCATTCTGGCCGAATTTGCGGAAATCGACCTGGTCCGCAATCCGGTGGGGATATTCGGCAAGCGCTGTTCCCTGGAGCGGGCGTTGCGTCCCGGCGACCGGGTGGAGATCTACCGCCCCCTGGCGCTCGATCCCAAAGAGGCCAGACGGCGGCGCGCCGGACACGATTAGCTGAACAAGCCGCGGAAGAAATCGCCGATGATCTGGAAAATGCCCCGTTCGATCTTGCGCGGCGGGACCTCCACGGTGGTGATTTCGGGGGTGGCGAGTTCCTCGTTCGGTTTCGGCCGGAAATCCCCCCGCAGGGCGGTGAGGCGTTCGTCGCTGTCGAAGAACAGGGACAGATGGAGCAGCTCCCTGGGGCCGCCCCCCTTTTGGAAGCTGTAGACGTAATCCCATCGGTTGGGGTGGAAGGGATCGACCAGGAGCGGCGTTCCCAGGATATAGCGGACCTGGTTGGCGGTCATGCCGGGACGCAGCTGATCGACCTGCGCCTGGCTGACCAGGTTGCCCTGCTGGATGTCGATCTTGTAGACGCAGCCGTAGATCGCACTTGCCAAAGAGGTAATAATAATGAGATGCTTTTTCATTGAATCCGGGGCTGCCTCCTTGTCGGAAGGGCAATGATACCCTAATGTCGGTGGGGCTGCAGCCAGCCCTGTCACCGATCGCTTCGAGGGGCCTTCAGGTCCGTGGCGGGGCGTTGGGGCGGCAACCGGATCGGTGTTCAGTACCCAACCAGCGATGGGTGAGTGACAGTCGTGGAAACGCAAGATCTGCGAAACGCCGGTCTCAAGGTGACCCTGCCGCGCATGAAGATCCTCGAGATTCTCGAGCGGGAGCAGGGCAGGGGGCGTCACCTGAGCGCCGAGGACGTGTACAAAATCCTGCTGGACGAAGGGGAGAAGATCGGCTTGGCCACCGTCTACCGGGTGTTGACCCAGTTCGAAGCCGCCGGCCTGGTGCGTCGCCATCATTTCGAGGGAGGCAATTCGGTCTTCGAACTCAACCGGGGCGGCCACCACGATCATATCGTCTGCCTGAGATGCGGCCGGATCGACGAGTTCACCGACGAGGAGATCGAAACCCGCCAGCGCCATATTGCCCGGCAACTGAACTATCAACTCAAGGACCACAGCTTGATCCTGTATGGAATCTGTCCCGCCTGTCAAAATTCAGCCTAAATGTTTAGACCCCTGGTTTTGTATCTCGCCCTGCGTTACACCCGGGCGAAGAAGCGCACCCATTTCATTTCCTTCATCACCTTCACCTCGATTCTGGGAATCACCCTGGGGGTGACGGCGCTGATCACGGTTCTGTCGGTGATGAACGGCTTCCAGTCGGAACTGCGCCGGCGCATCCTGGGGATGACCTCCCACGTCACGGTGACCGGCTACGACGGCAGGCTGCGCGACTGGCGAGCCCTGGCCGAGCGGCTGCAGGACCGCCCCCATGTCGTCGGCAGTGCCCCCTTCGTGGAGGCCCAGGTGATGCTGAGCTTCGATCGTCGGGTTTCCGGCAGCATGCTGCGCGGCGTGTTGCCTGAGCGTGAGGCTCAGGTTTCGGCGGTGACCGAACGGATGACGGCCGGCCGGATGGCGGATCTTCAGCCCGGCCGCTTCGGTATCATTCTGGGTGCCGAGTTGGCTCGTTATTTGGGGGTGTGGCTGGGGGACAAGGTGACGGTGATCACCCCCCGGATCACCACCACGCCCGCCGGTATTCTGCCCCGGCTGAAGCGTTTTACCGTGGTGGGCGTCTTCGAGGTGGGGATGTACGAGTACGACCGCAACATGGCCCTGGTCCACATCGAGGATGCCGCTCGGCTGCTGCGTCTCGGCGATGCGGTTTCCGGCCTGCGTCTGAAGCTGGACGATCTATTCCTCGCCCCCCGGGTGACCATGTCGTTGCTGGAGTTTCTCGGTCCCGGTTATTTCGTCACCGACTGGACCCGGCTGCACAGCAATTTTTTCCGTGCGGTCCAGATGGAAAAACGGGTCATGTTCATCATCCTGATGTTGATCGTCGCCGTGGCGGCGTTCAACATCGTCTCCACCCTGGTGATGGTGGTGACCGACAAACGAACCGACATCGCCATCCTCCGGACCCAGGGCATGACACCCGGAGCGGTGATGGCGGTTTTCGTGCTCTTGGGTTCCATCATCGGCCTGGTGGGGACGGTCGCCGGGGTCGCCGGCGGCGTCGCGCTGGCCCTCAACGTGGAAACCATCGTCCCCGCCATCGAGCGCCTGTTCGGCGTGCATTTTCTCGCCGCCGATGTGTACTACATCAGCGAACTGCCCTCGGAACTGCATTGGGAGGACGTGTGGCGTATCGCCGGCATGGCTTATCTTCTCTCCCTGCTGGCCACCCTGTATCCGGCCTGGCAGGCATCCCGAATCAAGCCGGCCGAGGAGCTGCGCTATGAGTGAGGCGCCGGTGCTGGCCTGTGAAGGTCTGGTCAAGGTATTCCGGGAAGGTCCCGAATCGGTCGAGGTGTTGTGCGGCGTGGATCTGGCGGTGCTGCCGGGACAGCGGATCGCCATCATGGGGGCGTCGGGCTCCGGGAAGAGCACCCTGCTGCACGTGCTCGGCGGCCTCGAAGATCCGACCGAGGGTCGGGTGTTGTGGGAGGGTCGGGACATCGGCCGCTTGAGCGAAGGCGAGCTGAGCGCCCGGCGCAATCGCACCCTGGGTTTCGTCTACCAGTTCCATCATCTGTTGCCCGAGTTCACCGTGCTGGAAAACGTGGCCATGCCCCTGTTGATCGGCGGGTGTGCGGTGGCGGAGGCCAGACGACGGGCCGAAGCCATTCTGGCGCGCGTCGGTTTGCAGCGGCGTCTGGCTCACAAACCCGGTGAACTGTCGGGTGGGGAACGCCAGCGGGCCGCTGTGGCGCGGGCCTTGGTGACGCGGCCCCGCTGCGTGCTGGCCGACGAGCCCACTGGTAACCTGGATCGCCGCACCGCCGGGCGGGTTTACGATCTGATGCTGGAGTTGAATCGCGAGTTCGGGGTCAGCTTCCTGGTGGTCACCCACGATCCCATCCTGGCGGAACGGATGGACGTGATCCTCAGGCTCGAGGACGGTCGCCTCCGTCCGATGGAAGCCGCTGGCGCCGTTTCTGCCACGATTTGATCACGATCCAGCGCCACAACAGCCGGGCTCCCACGTAGCCGACCCCGGCCAGGGTGATGCCCAGGATGAGGCTTCCCAGCAGCAGCGGCCACCAGATTTCCCCCATTTCGTGCAACGCGCCGCTGAAGGTGAAGATGTCCGGGCTGACCTGGTGCTCGGTCCCCAGAACCCAGGCTCCCAGTTTGTAGGCGGCATAGAACATGGGCGGCATGGTCAGCGGATTGGTGATCCAGACCAGGACCACCGACAGGGGCAGGTTGGCGCCTGACAGAATCGCCAGGATCGCGGCGACGATCATCTGTCCCGGGATGGGCAGGTACATGCAGAAAAAACCCACGGCCACCGCCTTGGCCACCGAGCGGCGGTTGAGGTGCCACAGGTTGGGATCGTGCAGGTGCTCCCCCAGGAACTGCAGGTGTTTGTGTTCCTTGATGACGTGATGTTCCGGAAGATAGCGGCGGATGAATTTCTTCGGCATAAACGTCTCTTGGGTTGACAGGCGACTATGCTAAAAGAAGATCGGTCCCTGAATTTTGACCTGAATTCACCATTGTAACAATTTTCATCTGGGCAAGATTTTCCTGACGCCGTTATCGGGTCCTGCGTTCCTGTTCGGCATCCTGGGGTTTCTGTCCCTGGCGGAACCGCCGGCCGGTGGTTGGCTGGCGCCGGCGCTTCTCGTGACCGCGGCCTTCGCCTGGCGCCGCTGGTGGCCGGGGTGGTGGTTCGGCGCCGGTTTCCTCTGGGTGTGGTTGTTCGTCACCCTCCATTGGCATCCGCTGACACCGCAGCGCTCGGGAAAGGACTGGCAGGTTCAGGGAAGGATCGCCGATTTTCCAGTCAGGCGGGCAGGGGGGTGGCGCTTCGATTTTCAGGTGATGGATGCCGACGCCCCGGTGCCCCGCCGCCTGCGCCTCAGTTGGTACGGTGGTCCCCCGGTCCATGCCGGCGAGATCTGGCGATTGACGGTGCGCCTCAAATCCCCCCGCGGTTTCCACAATCCCGGCGGTTTCGATTACGAGCGCTGGCTGTTCGCCCACGGTATCGGCGCGACCGGTTACGTGCGCCGCTCGGACGGCAATCGACTGCTGGAGCCGCCCCGGGGAATCGACGCCCTGCGCGGGCGGTTGGCGGCGGCCATTGCACGATCCCTGGACGATTCCTCGCTCTCCGGTCTGGTACGGGCGCTGGCGCTGGGGGCCCGGGACGGGATTTCCCCGGGCCAGTGGCAGGTGTTGCGCCGTACCGGCACCGCTCATCTGGTGGCCATTTCCGGGCTCCACATCGGCCTGGTGGCCGGGCTGTTGCTGTGGACGGGGCGGCGTCTGTGGCTTCGTTTCGGCACTTGGCGGATCGACGCGGGTACGGCCGGCGCCGCTTCGGCCCTCCTTGGTGCCGTGGGGTATGCGGCGCTGGCCGGTTTCTCCCTGCCCACCCAGCGGGCGCTGATCATGTTGGCGGTCTCGCTGGCGGCCTGGGTCTGGCGCCGCCACGCCTCCCCCTGGCAGGGATACAGCCTGGCGTTGATCGGGGTGTGTCTCCGCGACCCTCTGGCGCCCCTGGGAAGCGGTTTCTGGCTGTCGTTCACCGCGGTGGCCTGGATACTTTTCGTCGTCGCCAACCGCCTGGGGCCTGCGCGGCGTTGGGTGGAGACGCTGAAGGTTCAGGCGATGTTGTGGCTGGGCATGACCCCGTTGATGATCTATGGTTTTCATCAGATCGGCTGGACTGCTCCCCTGGCCAATCTGGTCGCCATTCCGCTGGTAGGGTTCGTGGTCGTTCCCCTGATACTGACCGGGTGTCTGGCGTGGTGGCTTTGGCCCGATGCGGCCCAGGCATTGTGGCACTGGGCGGAAGGCGTGCTCGGTGGAGTATGGGTGTGGTTGGCGTGGCTGGCGCAGTGGAGTGCAGGAGCATGGCCGTTGCCGGCGCCGACTCTGACCGGTGTCGTCCTGGCTTCGGTCGGTCTGGGGCTGCTGGCGGCACCCCGCGGTCTGCCGGGACGTTGGTTGGGGGCGCTGTTGTTGATACCGCTATTGTCGCCGCCGGTGGAACGTCCCCCGCCGGGCCAACTGTGGCTTACCCTGCTGGACGTGGGCCAGGGGCTGGCCGTGGTGGCGGAAACGACCCGTCACGTTCTGGTCTATGACACCGGCCCCCGTTTCAGCGACCGCTTCGACGCCGGCAGCGACATCATCGCTCCGTTCCTGGATGGGCGGGGAAGGCGCCATGTCGATCTCGTCGTCGTCAGTCATGCCGACGGTGACCATCGCGGCGGGCTGGCGGGGCTGCTTCGGCGTTTTCCGAGCCCGGTCGTCACCAGCGATCCCGATGCGCTGGGGCTGCCGGCGGCCGAATGCCGGGCGGGACGGAGCTGGCGCTGGGACGGGGTCGAATTCGAGCTGTTGTGGCCCCTATCGGGGATTTCCGGCAGCGGGAACGACCGTTCCTGCGTGCTGAAGATCACCGCCGCCGGCGGCGCTTCCGTGTTGCTTCCGGGGGATCTGGAGGCCGGCGGCGAGGCGGCGCTGGTGGCGCGCTACGGCAGCCGGCTGGCGGCCCGGGTTCTGGTGGCGCCCCATCATGGCAGCCGGACGTCTTCGACCTCGGCGTTCCTCGACGCCGTCAGGCCGGCGTTGATTCTGGTGGCCGCCGGTCACGGGAACCGTTTCGGCTTTCCTCATCCGGAAGTGGTGGCCCGCTATCGCCAGCGGGGCAGGATCCTCACCACGGCCGATTCCGGCGCGATCCAGGTCCGGTTGGGCCGCACGGTACAGGTCCGGCCCTGGCGCTTGGAAAACCGCCGCCTCTGGTCTCCGCTCCCCTGAACCGGTGCTGGCTTCCTATTGGACGATCCCGGCCTCCCGCAGGGCTTCGATCGCCTGGTTGAGGTCGAGGCGGTCGGCTTCGAGGGTCAGGGCGGATTCCTGGGACATGGCAGGGTTGGGCCACAGGACGACCAGACCGGCATGGGTCAGGGCCTTGGCCACGGCGGGTGAGATTTCCTCCATCTGCCGGGGGTCGAGCACGGTGGCGGCATGGCCGGTGTCGAACAGGCGTCGTTCCAGGCGGTAAGCCAGTTCCCGAGCCCGTTCCCCCTGCAGTACGACGACCGCGGCCTTCTGGCCGAAGCGGGTGGCCCTTTCCTCCGGCGTGACCGGGCGCTGGATGGCCTCGTCCTCGGCCGGCCCGACGATCATGCCGGCGCCGACGGTGATGTTGGTGAGACGGTCGATCAGGATGAAGGCGCCGGTACCCTTGCATTTGCGGTAGGGGTCGAAGGCCAGCGGGGCGTTGAAGGCCATCTCGCACAGGCCGATTTCGTTGATGGCCAGCCGGTCGGCCGCCGTTTCCTCCAGCGTGTTGACGTCGGTGCGGTGCAGGATTCGGGAGACCGATCCGGTGACGGTGCGGGTGGTGTGCTTGATGTAATACTGCCGTCCCGGCGTCAGGGGTTTTTCCGTCATCCAGACGATGTGGGCGATGCAGCGGTCGGCGACGAAGGGGAGGTTGTCGCTGTGGACGATCATGTCGCCACGGCTGACGTCGATCTCGTCCTCCAGGGTGAGGGTGACCGCCATGGGCGGAAAGGCCCGATCCAGGTTACCGTCGTAGGTGACGATTTCCTTGACGCGGCTCCGTTGGCCCGAGGGCAGCACGGTGATGGAATCGCCGGGACGAACGACGCCGCCGGCCAGGGTGCCGCTGAAACCGCGAAAGTCCAGGTTGGGGCGGTTGACGTACTGGACCGGAAAGCGCAGATCCTCGAGATTGCGGTCTTTGGCGATTTCGACGGTTTCCAGGACCTCCAGCAAGGTCGGACCGGTGTACCAGGGCATGTTGTCGCTGGCGTGGACGACGTTGTCGCCCCGGAGCGCGGACATGGGGATGAAGCGAACGTCGGGAATGTCCAGTTTCTCCGCCAGCGCCAGATAGTCGGCCCGGATGCGCTCGAAGACTTCCGGGTTCCAATCCACCAGGTCCATCTTGTTGACCGCGACCACCACGTGGCGGATCCCCAGCAGGGAGACGATGAAGCTGTGGCGCCGTGTCTGGGTCAGCACCCCCTTGCGGGCGTCGATCAGGATCACCGCCAGCTCGCAGGTGGAAGCGCCGGTGGCCATGTTGCGGGTGTACTGTTCGTGGCCCGGGGTGTCGGCGATGATGAACTTGCGTTTGTCGGTGGAGAAGTAGCGGTAGGCGACGTCGATGGTGATGCCCTGTTCCCGTTCCGCCTGCAGCCCGTCCACCAGCAGGGCGAGATCCAGTTCTTCACCGGTGGTGCCCAGGCGTTCGCTGTCCTTCTTCAGGGCCTGGAGCTGGTCTTCGTAGATCATCTGGGTGTCGTGGAGCAAGCGGCCGATGAGGGTGCTCTTGCCGTCGTCCACGCTGCCGCAGGTGAGGAAGCGCAGCAGCTCCTTGTTTTCGTGCTGGCGCAGGTAGGCCTCGATGTCGGTCTGGATCAGGTGTCGTTCGCTCATGTCGCTGTCTTTCCGGTCAGAAGTAGCCTTCCCGTTTCTTGTCTTCCATGGAGCCGGCCTGGTCGTGGTCGATCAGGCGCCCCTGTCGTTCGGAGGTCTTGGCCAGGAGCATCTCCTGGATGATCTCCGGCAGGGTGGTGGCGGTGGACTCGATGGCTCCGCTGAGGGGATAGCAGCCTAGGGTGCGGAAACGCACCATTTTCATCTGGGGCTTTTCCCCTGGCTGCAGACGCATCCGTTCGTCGTCCACCATGATCCAGGTGCCGTCGCGCCAGACGACCGGGCGTTCCTTGGCGAAGTACAGGGGAACGATGGGGATGTTCTCCCGGTAGATGTAGAGCCAGATGTCTAGTTCGGTCCAGTTGGACAAGGGAAAGACACGGATGCTCTCACCCTTGTTGATGCGGCCGTTGTAGAGATTCCACAGTTCCGGGCGCTGGTTCTTGGGATCCCAGCGGTGGTGGCGGTCGCGGAACGAATAGACCCGCTCCTTGGCGCGGGATTTTTCCTCGTCGCGGCGGGCGCCACCGAAGGCGGCATCGAAGCCGTATTTGTCGAGCGCCTGTTTGAGGCCCTCGGTTTTCCACATGTCGGTGTGTTTTCGACTGCCGTGGTCGAAGGGGTTGATCCCGAGGGCCTTGGCTTCCGGGTTCTGGTGGACGATCAGATCGAATTCCGCCGCCACCTTGTCGCGCATTTCGTACATTTCCCGGAATTTCCAGGTGGTGTCCACGTGGAGCAGGGGAAAAGGCGGCTTCCCGGGGTAGAAGGCTTTCCTCGCCAGATGGAGCATCACCGAGGAATCCTTGCCGATGGAGTACAGCATCACCGGGTTGTCGAATTCGGCGGCCACCTCGCGGATGATATGGATGCTCTCGGCTTCCAGTTCCTTCAGGTGGGAGAGTTTGTAGTCGTTCATGGCAAGCGTGGGTTTGCTCGTGGCAGGTAGCGGGTACGTAAAACCTTTTGAGAATACCACAAAAACATGGAAGCCGGCAATTGTGGCATGGCCGCGGCGGCCAGTGTATCTTAACCGCACTGTCTTTGGAATTTTTCGGGAGCGAGACGATGGAAGAAAAACTGCGGAAGTTCGAACAGGTCAGGGATGTGCTGGATTACGGCAAGTTTCTCCATGCGGAGATGAAGGCGCTGGCGGAGCGGATCGAGGACCAGGAGCAGAGTGCGCGAATCCGCCTGTTGCTCGATTACCTGAAGCGTCACGAGGATGAACTGGCGGCCAGTCTGGAGAAGTTCGAAAAGGAAACCCAGGAGCACGTTCTGAATCTGTGGCTCCCCTATCCGCCGGACCCCAAGATCGAAAAGAAATTGCAGGCGATTAAGATTCACCCCCACATGACCGTCGAGGAGATCGCCAAGATCGTCATGGATTTCGAGGACGCGCTGATCGAGTTGTACAAGGAATCGTTGAACGAGATCGACGACGTCCACGTCCAGGAGATTCTCCAGAACCTGGTGCAGCTGGAGGATGCCGAAAAGCGCCGTTTCGCCATGAACCTGGCGCGCATGGAAGGCATTTGAGGCGACGCCGGGCCTTACCGGAAGGCCCGGTTTTCGATCAGATCCGCCACCACTGAGGGATCCGCCAGGGTGGAGGTATCGCCCAGGTCCTCGACCTGACCGGCGGCGATCTTCCGTAGGATCCGCCGCATGATCTTGCCGGAGCGGGTCTTGGGCAGGTCGGGGGCAAACTGGATCACGTCGGGTTTGGCGATCGGTCCGATTTCCCGGGCGACCAGGTCGATCAGTTCCCGCTTCAGCGTTTCGCTCGGTTCCACCCCCGCTCTGAGGATGACGTAGGCGTAGATCCCCTGGCCCTTGACTTCGTGGGGGTAACCGACCACGGCGGCTTCGGCCACGTCGGGATGGCCCACCAGAGCGCTTTCGATCTCCGCCGTGCCGAG
>JALSGR010000137.1 GCA_026982635.1 Methylothermaceae bacterium
CCCGTCAAACCGGCCACCGGCAGCCCTTTGAACGGGTTTTGTAAACCCGTTCTCAAACCACCGCCTTGGGATAGGAACCCAACCATTTCACCATCTGCGCTTTCGCTTCCAGATCCTCCAGGGCCCGGCTCACCGCCGGATCGTCCCGGTGGCCCTCGATGTCGATGAAGAAAACGTAATCCCACATCCCGCGCCGGCTCGGGCGCGATTCGATCTTGGTCATGCTGATGCCGTGATCGGCGAAGGGCTTCAGAACCCGATAGAGGGCGCCGGGGCGGTTGCCGGTGGACACCAGCAGCGAGGTCTTGTCGTCACCGGTGGACCCCACCGCCTGACGGCCGATCACCAGGAAACGGGTGGTGTTGTCGGGATCGTCCTCGATGTTGCGCTCGAGTACGTCGAGCCGGTACAGCCGGGCCGCCACCTCGCCGGCGATGGCGGCGCTGCCGGGAACGATCGCCGCCAGCCGGGCCGCCTCGGCGTTGCTGCTCACCGGGGTGCGCTTGACGCCGGGGAGGAAGCGGTCGAGCCACTCCCGGCACTGGGCCAGGGCCTGGCTGTGGGCCAGCACCTCCTGCACCTCGTCAAGGGCGCGGCAGCGGCTGAGCAGGTTGTGATGGATACGCAACACCACCTCGCCGGAGATCAGCAGCGACGAATGGAGGAAGCTGTCGAGGGTGTGGGTCACCACCCCCTCGGTGGAATTTTCCACCGGCACCACGCCGAAATGGCAGGCACCGGAAGCCACGGCCCGGAAGACCTCGTCGATGGCGGGAAAGGGATGGGTCCGGACCGCCTGGCCGAAGTGCTTCAAGGCCGCCTGCTGGGTGAAGGTACCCTCCGGCCCCAGAAAAGCGACCTGCAGCGGTTTTTCCAAGGCCAGACAGGCGGACATGATCTCGCGGAAGATCCGCACCACGGTCTCGTCGTCCAGGGGGCCGGGATTGGCGTCGCGCACCCGGCGCAGGATCTGCGCTTCCCGCTCCGGACGGTAGAAGTTGTCGTTCTCCCCGGCCGCCTGCTTGACCCGGCCGACCTCCTCGGCGATGCGGGCCCGCTCGCAGACCAGACGCAGAATCTCCCCGTCGATGGCGTCGATGCGCTCCCGCAGCGGCTCCAGCTTGTCTTCCCCGGCCATGAATCCGCCCCTCAGGGAATCAGGCGGGCCGCCAACACGCCGTCGATGGCGCGGATATGATCGACGATTTCCGCAGCCACCTCGCCCTCGGCATCGATCAGGGTGTAGGCCACCTCCCCGCGCGACTTGTTGAGCAGTTCGACGATGTTGATACCCTTCTCGCCCAGGCAAGCGGAGATCTGGCTCACCATGGCCGGCACGTTGGCGTGAGGAATGGCGATGCGGCAGGTGCCGGGCGCCCGCGCCATGACCACCTCGGGGAAATTGACCGAATGGCGGATGTTGCCGTTTTCGAGGAAATCGCGAATCTGGTCGGCCACCATCACGGCGCAGTTTTCCTCCGCCTCGCGGGTCGAGGCTCCCAGATGGGGCAGGCAGATGGCCCGGGGATGGCGCTTGAGGGCGTTGGAAGGGAAATCGGTGACGTAGGCGTGAAGCTTGCCGGAATCGAGGGCTTCGATCACCGCGGCTTCGTCCACCAGCTCGCCGCGGGAGAAATTGAGCAGCACCGCGCCGTCCTTCATCGAAGCCAGCCGGCCGGCGTCGATGCAGCCGCGGGTCTGATCGGTCAGGGGCATGTGCAAGGTGACGAAATCGCAGATCCCCAGCAGTTCGTCGAGGCTGGAGGCCTGGATCACCGACGACGACAACTGCCAGGCCCGCTCCACAGTGACGTAGGGATCGTAGCCGCTGACGTTCATCCCCAGGGCCAAAGCCTTGTTGGCCACCCGGACCCCGATGGCCCCCAGACCGACGACCCCGAGCATCTTGCCGGCGAGCTCGAAACCGGCGAAGCGCTTCTTGCCGGCCTCCACCTGTTTGTGGATCTGGTGGTCGTCGCCTTCGAGACGGCGCACGTAGTCCCAACCCTGACAGATGTTGCGCGCCGCCAGCAGCATGCCCGCCAGCACCAGCTCCTTGACCGCGTTGGCGTTGGCGCCCGGGGTGTTGAACACCACGATGCCGCGCCGGCTGCATTCGGCCACCGGGATGTTGTTGACCCCGGCCCCGGCGCGCCCGACGGCTTTGACCGTCTCCGGCAGCGTCTCGTCGTGAAGGTTGTGGGAGCGCAGGATGATGGCGTCGGGATGCTGGATCTCCGAGGCCACTTCGTAGCGGTCCCGGGGAAAACGCTCCAAGCCGGCGATGGCGATGTTGTTGTAGGTGCGGATCTTGAAATCAGCCATGACGTCGTTCGAACTCCTGCATGAAATCCACCAGTGCCTTCACCCCCTCGAGGGGCATGGCGTTGTAGAGGCTCGCCCGCATACCACCGACGGAACGGTGACCCTTGAGGTTGACCAGGCCCTCGGCCTCGGCCTGTTGTAGAAACAGCCTATCCAGGGACGGATCGGCCAGGGTGAAGGGCACGTTCATGCGCGAGCGGCAGCGGGGATCGACCGGATTGCGGTAGAAATCGGAGGCGTCGATGGCGCCGTAGAGCAGCTCGGCCTTCTCGACGTTGCGCTTTTCGATGCCGGCGACGCCACCCTGATCCCGGAGCCATTCCAGCACCAGGCCCAACAGATACCAGTTGTAGGTGGGCGGGGTGTTGAGCATGGAACCGGCCTCGGCCTGCCTGGCGTAATCGAACACCTGAGGGGTGCCGGGCAAGGGCTCCCGGAGCAGGTCCTTGCGCACGATCACCACGGTGATCCCCGCCGGCCCCATGTTCTTCTGGGCCCCGGCGTAGATGACCCCGAAACGGTTCACCTCCACCGGCC
>JALSGR010000138.1 GCA_026982635.1 Methylothermaceae bacterium
GGCCCGGAGACCTTGATCGTGGTCAGCTCGGATCTCAGCCATTACCACGACTACGCGACGGCCAGACGGCTCGATAGCGCCACTTCCCGGGCCATCGAGTCCCTCGACCCCACCGCCCTGACCAATGAATCCGCCTGCGGGCGCATTCCGGTGGCGGGACTTTTGTTGGCGGCCCGCAAGCACAGCCTGCGAGCCCAAACCATCGATCTGCGCAACTCCGGCGATACCGCCGGCCCCAAGGATCAAGTCGTCGGATACGGTGCCTATGTCTTCTACTGACTTGTCCCTGACACCCGAGGAGCGCCGCCGTCTGATCGAGCTGGCGCGGGAAGCGATTCGTCATGGCGTGCGCCACGGTTCACCGACGCCGGTGGATCTGGCGTCACTGCCGCCGGCGCTGCGCCAGCCCCGCGCCACTTTCGTCACCCTGGAAGAGGACGGTCAGCTGCGTGGCTGTATCGGCTCCCTGGAAGCCCGTCGCCCCCTGGCCGAGGACGTGGTCAACAACGCCTTCGCCGCCGCCTTCGGCGATCCCCGCTTTCCCGCCGTGCGCGAGGACGAGATAGACCGGCTGAAGATTCACATCGCCATCCTCAGCCCCCTGGAAGCGATTCGGGCCGATTCCGAAGCCGAACTGCTGGAAAAAATCCGCCCCGGTGTGGATGGACTGGTGATCGAGGAAGGTGCACTCCGCGGCACCTTTCTTCCGGCGGTCTGGCGCTCCATTCCGGACAAGCAGGCATTTCTCCGTCACCTGAAGGTGAAAGCGGGACTGCCGCCGGACTACTGGTCGGACACGATCAAAATCTACCGCTACACCACCCAGGTGATCGAATAGTTGCGCAAAACCCACCACACCGCCTTGGTGATCATCCCTCCAAGGCGGATCTGGCCGCCGATCCAGGCGCTGCGGGAGCGCTACGACCGCCAGGTGCGGCGCTGGATGCCGCACATCAACGTCCTTTATCCCTTCGTGGCCCCCGAGGATTTTTCCCGGGCAATGCCGCTGATCCGGGAGGCGACCGCCGCCTTCCCGCCTTTCCGGCTGCAACTGGCCCGCTTCGCCTGGTTCCGGCATTCCCCCGGCCATTACACCCTGTGGCTGGCACCGGAACCGGACGCTCCCCTCAGGGCGCTCCACCGGGCCCTGGTGCAGCGCTTTCCCCAGTGCGACGACCTGGACCGATTCCCCCAAGGTTACACCCCCCATCTCAGCATCGGCCAGTTCCGAGGAGATCCGGCCGCCCTGCGGCGCTTCGTGAAGCGGCTGCAGCAGCGCTGGCAACCGCTGGGCTTCGAAGTGGACGGCCTGGCGCTGATCCGGCGTGGCGATCCTCCCCAGGACGTGTTCCGGGAAGTGAGTCGCATCAGCCTGGGGCGGACGGCAGCGCCTTGAAAGGCGGAATCTTCCGGAAAGGTGGCAGGGTCCCCTCAGGCACGGCCGTAAAGGTGGCTCCAGTGGCGCAGCCGGTCGCCATGCTGGGGTTGGAGCTGGTCCCAGGCGAAACGCCAGCGCCAGTTACCTTCCGTCGTCCCCGGCGTGTTCATGCGGTGTCCCCGGCCCAGACCCAGCACGTCCTGCATCGGCACGATGGCGACCGTCGCCACCGAGGCGAACGCCGCTCGTACCAGGGTCCACGGCATCGCTTCCTGGGGCTGGCCCAGATAGTCGTAGACGTGCCCCTGCCGTTCCGGCCCCAGGGATTCGAACCAGCTCAGGGTGGTGTCGTTGTCGTGGGTACCGGTGTAGACCACGTTGTCGGCGGCGTGATTGTGGGGCAGGTACGGATTGTCGGGACCGCCGTCGAAGGCGAACTGCAACACCAGCATGCCGGGGATGGCGAATTTCTTCCGCAACGCCTCCACCTCCGGGGTGATGATGCCGAGATTTTCCGCCACCAGCGGCAGAGAGCCGAAACGCTCGAAGATGGCCTCCAGCAACGCTTCTCCCGGAACCGGCACCCAGCGTCCCTCCGCCGCGGTCTCCGCTTCGGCCGGTATCTCCCAGCAGGCCTCGAAACCGCGGAAATGGTCGATTCGGATCCAGTCGAACAGTTCCAACTGGGTGTGCATGCGTTCGATCCACCAGGAAAAACCGTCGCGCTGAATCGCCTCCCAGTCGTAATGGGGATTGCCCCAGCGCTGCCCGGTGGCGGAAAAATAATCCGGCGGCACCCCGGCCACCACCTTGGGATGACCGGCATCATCAAGGAGAAAATACCGGCGCTTCGACCAGACGTCGGCACTGTCGGCGGCGACGAAGATCGGCATGTCGCCGAAAAGCAGCACGCCATGGTGATGGGCGTGGCGACGCAATTCCTTCCACTGCTGGAAAAACACGAACTGCTCGAAGCGCACCCGCTCGATCTCCCGGGCCAGCTCCTTGCGGACCCGTTCGAGGGCTTCCGGCTCCCGGTCCCGCAACGGCGGCGGCCAGTCCCACCAGGCCAGATTCCGGAAACGCTGCTTCAAGGCCAGGAATAGGGCGAAATCCTCCAGCCAATAATGATGAAAGCGGACGAAACGACGATAATCGTCCCCCAAACCGCGATCGTCCGCCAGGAAGGCCTCGAACGCCTCGCCCAGTGCGGCCAGACGCCCCGCCGTCGTGACCTTGGCCTCGCCGGGCCGCCTGGGAGGGAGCAGATTACGCTGCGCCAGCCACTCCAGGCTGATCAGCACCGGATTGCCGGCATGGGCGGACAGACATTGATACGGCGACCCATCGGCATGGGTAGGGCCTACGGGCAAGGTCTGCCAGACCGACAGGCCGCACCCGGCGAGAAATTCCACGAAGCGAAAGGCGTGTTCCCCCAGATCGCCGCTTTCACCTTCCCCGGGCAGGGAAGTGACGTGCAACAAGATCCCCCCGCGGCGCCGCTCCAGGACGCTGTTTTTCACCATCAGCGGACGAAGTGGATCTTCTGCCCCAACATGCCCGGCGTGACGGTGACGATGCCGCCGGGACTGACGTCGAAGCGTTCCTTGTCCGCCTCCAGGTCGTAGCCGATTTCCATTCCCTCCGGAATCCGGCAGCCCCGGTCGATGATCGCCCGCCGCACCTTGGCGTGGCGGCCGATGTTGACCTGGGGCAGGACCACCGAATGCTCCACCAACGCCCAGGAATTGACCCGCACGTTGGGGGACAGGATGGAATGGCGCACCGTGGCCCCGGAGATGATGCAGCCACCGCAGACCATAGAGTCGAACGCCTGACCGACGCGGTCATGCTCCCGATCCTCGAACACGAACTTGGCCGGCGGCACTTGCTCCTGATAGGTCCAGATGGGCCAGTCCCGGTCGTACAGGTTCAGTTCCGGGTTGACGCCGATCAACTCCATGTTGGCAGCCCAGTAGGCGTCTATGGTTCCCACGTCGCGCCAGTAACTCTGCACGCCGGTTTCCACGTCGAGGAAGGGATAGGCGAAGGCGCGGTAACGTTCGATCACCCGGGGAATGATGTCCTTGCCGAAATCGTGACTGGATTTGGAATCGTCGGCGTCCCGAATCAACTGCTCGTAGAGGAACTTGGCGTTGAAAATGTAGATCCCCATGGAAGCCAGCGCCATGTCGGCCCGCCCCGGAATGCAGGGAGGATACTCCGGTTTCTCGATGAAATCGATGACCCGGCTGGACTCGTCCACCTGCATCACCCCGAAGGCGCTGGCGTCCTTGATCGGCACCTCGATACAGGCGATGGTCAGATCGGCCCGGTTTTCCACGTGGTAGGCCAGCATGGCGCCGTAGTCCATCTTGTAAACGTGGTCCCCGGCCAGGATCAACACGTACTCCGGATCGTAGTTCCGCAGGATGTCGAGGTTCTGGTACACCGCATCGGCGGTGCCCTTGTACCAGGACTCGTGGAGACGTTGCTGCGCCGGCAGCAGGTCGATGAATTCCCCCAATTCGCCGCGCAGAAAGCCCCAACCCTTCTGGATGTGACGGATCAGCGAGTCCGCCTTGTACTGGGTCAGCACGGCGATGCGGCGAATCCCGGAGTTGAGGCAGTTGGAGAGGGTGAAGTCGATGATGCGGTACTTGCCGCCGAAATGGACGGCCGGCTTGGCGCGCCACTCGGTCAACTTGCGCAAGCGGGTCCCCCGCCCGCCGGCGAGGATCAGGGCGACGGTCTGGCGGGTGAGACGACTGACGAAACGGTTTGCTGACATGGAAGATCTCCCTGGCCAGGCGGAATTTGATACTATTACGGCAAAAAACGGTATCCATTATCAAAGAACTTTCAAAGTGAACTCAAGTTTTTCAGCGACCGCTTCCGTCACGCCGGAGCTGGCCCGTCTCATTGAAGCGCGTCACCACGACCCCTTCTCGGTCCTGGGACGCCATCACGAGCACGGCGAAGACATCGTCCGGGTGTTTCTCCCGGGGGCGGTGACGGCGCGGATCGAGGACGGACCGGAATTGCGGCGACTGGGGGACACCGACGTGTTTCAGGCGTCGGTCCAGGATTGGGACATCCCCCTGCACTACTCGGTCGTCTGGACCGATGCCGAGGGCACCGAGCATCGCCACGTCGATCCCTACACCTTCATGCCCCAGATCCCCGACTTCGATCTGTACCTGTTCGGCACCGGGAAACACTGGCATATCTACCGCATCCTCGGAGCCCGGCTGCACACCGTGGACGGCATCGAGGGCACCTTGTTCGCGGTGTGGGCCCCCAACGCCGAGCGGGTCAGCGTGGTCGGTGATTTCAACCAGTGGGACGGCCGCCGTCATCCCATGCGCTGCCGTTACGATGCCGGCGTCTGGGAACTGTTCATCCCGGGACTGGGGGAAGGCACGCTGTACAAGTTCGAGATCCGCAACCGCAGGACCGGCCACGTCTTCCTCAAGACCGACCCCTACGGGCGTTTCTTCGAACTGCGTCCCAAGACCGCCGCCATCGTGGTGCGCGACGGCGCCTACGAGTGGCACGACCAGGACTGGCTGCGCCGGCGCCAACGATGGGACTGGCAGCACACCCCCATGTCGGTGTACGAGGTGCATCTGGGCTCCTGGCGCCGGGCCGAGGACGGCGGTTTCCTCGACTACCGGGAACTGGCCAGACAGTTGGTCGCCTACGTCAAGGAACAGGGTTTCACCCATATCGAGCTGCTCCCCATCACCGAACATCCCCTGGACGCTTCCTGGGGCTATCAGACCACGGGTTATTACGCCCCCACCAGCCGCTTCGGCAAACCGGACGATTTCCGCTGGTTCGTGGATCACTGCCATCAGAACGGCATCGGGGTGATCCTCGACTGGGTGCCGGCGCACTTTCCCAAGGACGCCTGGGCCCTGGCCTGGTTCGACGGCGAACCACTCTACGAACACGCCGATCCGCGCCGGGGAGAACACCGCGATTGGGGAACCTTGATCTACGACTACGGCCGCAACGAAGTACGCAATTTTCTCCTCGGCAGCGCCATGTTCTGGTTGGAGGAATTCCACATCGACGGCCTCCGGGTGGACGCGGTCGCCTCCATGCTGTATCTGGATTACTCCCGGGAACCGGGCGACTGGGTTCCCAACAAGTACGGCGGCAACGAAAACCTGGAGGCCATCGACTTCCTACGGGAACTGAACAGCGTCACCCAGGAGCAGCATCCCGGCGCCATCGTCATCGCCGAGGAATCCACCGCCTGGCCCCAGGTCACCCGTCCCCCCTGGATCGGGGGCCTGGGCTTCGCCATGAAGTGGAACATGGGCTGGATGCACGACACCCTGGCCTACTTCCGCCAGGACCCCATCTACCGCAAGTACCATCACGACCAGCTCACCTTCGGCCTTCTGTACGCCTTCACCGAAAATTTCGTCCTGCCCTTCTCCCACGACGAGGTGGTGCACGGCAAGGGTTCCATGATCGGCAAGATGCCCGGGGACGAATGGCAGCGCTTCGCCAACCTGCGTCTGCTCTACACCTACATGCTCACCTATCCCGGGAAGAAGTTGCTGTTCATGGGGAACGAGTTCGCCCAACCGGCCGAGTGGAACTTCGACATCGAACTGGAATGGCACCTGCTCCAGTATCCGCTCCACAAGGGGGTGCAGACCCTGCTGGCCGACCTCAACCGTCTCTATCGCCATCACCCCGAGTTGCACCGCTACGATTTCGATTCCCGGGGATTCGAGTGGATCGACTGCCACGACTCGGCCCAATCCATCCTGAGTTATCTGCGCAAGAGCGACGACGACTTTCTCCTGGTCGCCCTCAACTTCACCCCCGTTCCCCGGCACGATTACCGCCTCGGGGTTCCCGAGCCCGGCGTCTATCAGGAAATCTTCAACTCCGATTCCCTCTACTACGGCGGCAGCAACGTGGGCAACGGCTGGATCGAGGCGGAGACCATTCCCTGGATGGGTCGTCCCTATTCCATCAGCATCACCCTGCCGCCCCTGGCGGGAATCGTGTTGTGTCGTCAATCGGGAAAATAATCCTGTGAAGATCCTCTTCGTCGCCAGCGAGCTCTATCCTCTCGTCAAGACCGGCGGGCTGGCCGACGTGGCCGGCAGTCTCCCCAAGGCGCTCAAGGAGCTGGGGAAAGATGTTCGGGTCCTGCTGCCGGGCTATCGGGACGTCAAGGCGCAACTGCCCCGGGCCCGGACGGCGGCCGAACTGGAAGTACTGGGCCGGTCGGTCCGCCTCCTGTCGGATCACGTGCCCGGCACCGCCATCCCCCTGTGGCTGCTGGACGCCCCCCACTGGTTCGATCGTCCCGGCAACCCCTATCTGAGCCCCGACGGCGATCCGTGGCCCGACAACGACGAGCGCTTCGCCGCCCTGTGCTGGGCCGGCCTGCAGATCGCCCTCGACCGGGCCGGCCTCGACTGGCGCCCCGACGTCGTCCACGCCAACGACTGGCAGACCGGCCTGATTCCGGCGCTGCTGTCGCTGGAATCCCAGCGCCCCGCCACGGTTTTCACCATCCACAACCTGGCCTACCAGGGCATCTTCCCCGCCGCCAGTCTGGAAAAGCTTCGGATTCCCGAGGCCCTATGGCATCCGGAGGGCCTGGAATTCCATCATCAGCTCTCCTTCATCAAGGCTGGGATCGTCTATGCCGACCGTATCAACACGGTCAGTCCGACCTACGCCCGGGAAATTCAGACCCCCCGCTTCGGCTGCGGTCTGGAGGGGGTTCTGAAAATGCGCAGCGAGCGGCTAAGCGGCATTCTCAACGGCATCGACACCGAGAAATGGAATCCCGCCGCCGACCCCTGGCTGGCCCGGACCTACGACCAAGACTCCCTGGACGACAAGGGCGTCAACAAACAAGCCCTGCAGGCACGCTTCGGGCTGCCCGACGAAGCCATCGTTCCGCTGATCGCCTTCATCGGCCGGCTGGTGTCCCAAAAGGGCGTGGACCTGATCCTGAAGGCTCTGCCCGGACTGCTGGAACTGCCGTTGCAATTCGTCTTCCTAGGGTCCGGCGACAGCGACTACGAACACGGCCTGCTGTACTGGTCCCGGCGTCATCCGGACAAGGTGGCGGTGCACATCGGCTACGACGAGGCCCTGTCCCACCAGATCGAGGCCGGCGCCGATCTGTTCCTGATGCCGTCGCGTTTCGAACCCTGCGGCCTGAACCAGATGTACAGCCAGCGCTACGGCACGATTCCGATCGTCCACCGCACCGGGGGACTGGCCGACACGGTGGAGGACGCCCTACCCGACCGGCTGGCCCGGGCGACCGGGCTCACTTTCGACCATACCGAGACCGGTGCACTGCAGGAGGCGGTCAAACGGGGCTGGCTGCTGTACAGCCAACCGGACCTCTGGCGCACCCTGCAACGCAACGGCATGGCCAAGGATTTCTCCTGGCACCGCAGCGCCAAGGAGTATTGTCGGCTTTATCTTCAAGCCATCGCCGACCGACGACACACCTGAACCGCCGAACCCATGACAACCGCCGCCTGGCTGGCACTCGCAACCGCCTGTGTTTGCATCGTCCTGCTGGCCTGGGGGCATTGGGCGGCGGAGCTGATTCTCCTCGGCGGCGCCGCTTTCCTGCTCCTGATCGGTGTGATCGACACCACCCAGGCCCTGGCCGGATTCAGCCATCCCGCCACCGTCACCGTCGCCCTGATGTACGTCCTGGTGGCCGGCATCCGGGAAACCGGCGGCGTCGAGGCCATCGTCCGTCATCTGCTGGGGCGGCCGGCCACGCTAAGGACCGCCACTTTACGGGTGGTGACGCCGGTCTTCTTTCTCAGCGCCTTCCTCAACAACACGCCGGTGGTCGCCACCTTCATCCCGGCGGTCATGAGCTGGTCCCGCCGTCTCAAGCTGCCGGTTTCCAAACTGCTGCTGCCACTGAGTTACGCCGCTATGCTAGGAGGCACCTGCACCCTGATCGGCACCAGCACCAATCTGGTGGTGAACGGCCTGTTGGCGGACCGCCATCCCCACCTGGCACTCGGGCTGTTCGACCTGGTCTGGATCGGCCTGCCCCTGGGGATCGCCGGCATCGGCTACATGCTCATCGCCGGTCGCTGGCTGTTGCCCGAACAGGATCCGGCCGATCTGTTCGCCAACCCCAAGGAATACACCATCGAAATGGAAGTGGATCCAGAAGGACCGTTGGTGGGAAAAAGCATCGAGGCGGCGGGGTTGCGCCATCTGGGCGACGTGTATCTGGTGGAAATCGAACGCAACGGCGAACTGCTGGCCGCGGTGGGTCCGGAGGAAAAACTCTACGGCGGCGACCGCCTGGTCTTCGTGGGAAGCACCGACGCCGCCCTCGACCTCCAACAGATCCGGGGACTACGCCCTTCCACCCACAGCGCTTTCAGTCTGATCGATCATCCGGACCGCTGCATCGTCGAGGTGGTGGTCTCCCCGGAATGCACCCTGGTGGGGCGGACGATCCGCGACGGCCGCTTCCGTACCCAGTACGGGGCGGCGATACTGGCCGTGTGCCGCGGTGGCAGACGAGTGGAGGGCAACCTGGGGCAGATCCGGTTACAACCGGCCGACACCCTGTTGCTGGAAACCCGGCCCCGCTTCGTGGACCAGTACCGCCACAACCGCGATTTCCTCCTGGTCAGCGAGGTGGACGGCCCGGCACGCCCTCATCACGAAAAGGCCTGGCTGGCCTGGTCCATCCTGGCGGGCGTGGTGCTGCTGACCGCCGGCGGTATTCTCGAAATCCTGCCGGCGGTGCTGGCCGGTGCCGCCGCCATGGTGCTTACCGGTTGCTGCACCTTCCAAAAGGCCAAACGCAACGTGGACGGATCGGTCCTGCTCACCATCGCCGCTTCCTTCGCCCTGGGACAGGCGTTAGAGAGTTCGGGCGCCGGCGAAATTCTGGCCCGGGGACTGCTCGCCGTCGCCGACCAGCCCGGTCTGCTGCTCGGTCTCACCTACGCCCTCGTGACCGGTCTGACCGCCCTGGTCACCAACAACGCGGCCGCCATTCTGGTCTTTCCGGTCCTCATGGCCGCCGTCGAAGGCTCCCATCTCAACCCGCTGCCTTTCGTGGTCACCCTGATGGTGGCCGCTTCCAGCAGTTTCGCCACCCCGATCGGCTATCAAACCAATCTGATGGTCTACGGGCCGGGAGGCTACCGTTTCCGGGACTACCTCCTGTTCGGCGGCGGTCTCACGGTCGTGGTCGGCCTTCTGACCGTCTTCCTGGTGCCGCGCATCTGGCCGCTCCACTGAACTCAGTTCAGTTCCTGAGCCCAGATCACCTCGTAGTGGGTGTCGTAGGTCAGCCCCGATTCCGCATTCAAATCCTCGAGTCACTCAAATCGGGTCCGCTTTCTTGATCACCTTGGGTGTGATGAAGATCAGCAGTTCGTTCTTCTTGTCGTCCTTACTGTCCTTGCGGAACAGGAAACCGAACACCGGCAAATCGCCGAAGAACGGCACCTTGTTGACGACCTTGCGCCTTTCCCGCTCGTAGATCCCTCCCAGCACCACGGTCTCGCCGTTCTCCACCTGGACCGTGGTGTTGATCTCCCGCTTGTTGATCGCCGGGCCGGCGATGGTCTGTTCCCCGCGGGCGTCCTTGGTGATTCTCAAGTTCATCACCACGTTGTCGTCCGGGGTGATGTGGGGCGTCACCTCCAGGCGCAGCACCGCCTTCTTGAACTGGGTCTGGGTCCCGTTCTGGCTGATCGTGGCGAAGGGAATCTCGATCCCCTGTTCGATGCTGGCCTTGGTCTGGTCCTGGGTGACCACCCTGGGCATGGACAGCACCTCGCCGCGGTTTTCCGCCTGCAGGGCCGACAGTTCCAACCGCATCAGGAAATCGTTGACTTTGAACAGGGCGATCCCAAAGCCGCCGCCCACCCCGGGGCCGATGGCCGCCGGCAGATCCACGATGCCGAAATCGTCCCCCATCACCCCGCCGATGATGCTCTGGACCTTTCCCGGCGCTCCACTTTGCTTGGAGGCGTTCAATTTCACCCCCAACTCCCGGGAGAAGGTGTCGTCAGCGATGACCACCCGGGATTCGATCAGCACCTGACGCACCGGACGGTCGAGCCGGGCCACCAGCCGGCGTATCGCTTCCAGGTTGGTGGGCGTATCTTTGACGATGAGGATGTTGGTGCGCTCGTCGATATTCACCTGTCCCCGGGGCGACAGGATCGAACCACCAGCGATGGCGCCCGATGTTCCGACGTCACCCGCCTGGTCGAAGTTGGTGGCGTACTGAGGCACCATACCGCTTCCCTGCGTCGTCCGCGAGACCTGCTGCTGCATGCCCTTGAGCACTTTCATCACCTCGGCGGCGCTGGCGTAATTGAGCTGGATGATCTCCGTCCGAAGCGGTTCCTTCTGTTCCCGGAACTGGACGTGTTCCAGCTCCTTCTTCTCCAACTTGATGATCTCGTCCAGGGGGGCCACCCAGATGACGTTGCCCTCCTTGCGCTTACCCAGCCCCTTGGCTTTCAGAATCAGATCCAGGGCCTGATCCCAGGGCACGTTGTTCAGCCGCAGGGTAACGTTTCCCTTCACCGTGTCGGCGGCGATGATGTTGATGCCGGTGAAATCGGCCAGAATCTGCAGGACAGAGCGGACCGGAATGTCCTGAAAATTGAGCGACAGACGTTCCCCAGTATAGGGAAATTTCTTCGCCCTTTTTTCCTTTTGCGCCCGGGTCAGGGGCCGAAACTCGATCGTCAGCAGGCGGTCGGACTGATAGGACAGGTAGTCGTAATCGGCCGTGGCCGGCACGACCAGCACCCGAACATTGCTGCCGTCCTGATAGAGAGAGATCTCCTTCACCGGCGTGGCGAAATCGGTCACGTCCAGTTTTTTCTGCAGCCGCGCGGGCAAGCGGGCGTGAAGCACGGTCGCCACCACCTTGCCTCCCTCCTCGCGCAGATCCACCATGGTGTTGGGGCGCCGCAGAAAGATCAGGATGCGCCCCTCCCCACGGGGACCGCGGCGAAAGTCCACCTTCTCGATCTGCTGGACCGGAACGCCCGCCGCCGTGTCGGTACGGGCCACCGGGACGGCGCCCCCCACCTTGACCAGCACTTGTCCTCGGTCGACCTTGACATCGGAGGGGACCGAGGCGACCAGATTGACCACCACCCGTGTGCGTCCACCACTCTCCACCACGTTCACCTGGGTGACCACGCCGGTATTGATGGTGATGCTCTTCCGAGCCATGCCGTTTCGGACACCGGGAAAATCCAAGACGATCCTGGCCGGATTGTCGGTGTGGAACACCTTGGGCGCGACCACTTCCCCCTCGAAGACGAAACGCAGCTGGAGTTTGTCCCCCGGCAGGGTGGAAAACTCGATGTTCTCGAGCACGCTCTCCGTGGCGACGGCCGCCAGACTCCATACCAGCCATGCGACGCAAATCCCCCAACGAAGAACGGCCCGGCCGACTTCTCGCTCCATCATTACACGGTTGTTACCCAGCATGATTGCCCACCTTCAGTTTCACGGATTCCGAAATCTTCCTCATTCCGATAGCGCGACGGTCGCCTGCCGCTCCCGCCAGGTGCCAGGGCCATCGGGTATGATTTCCACCAGATCGATGCCCTCCTCGGTGACCCGGATGATGCGGCCGTAATTTTTCCCCATGTGATTGCCCGGCCGCACCCGGTAGATGGTTCCCTCCGGGGTCTGGACCAGGGCCCACAACGCGCCGTCCTTCTTCAGATTCCCCACCATTCTCAGGCTGTCCAGCTCATAGGATTCGAGCGGTTCCCGGGGCCGGGTGGGATCGGGCTTGACACCGCTCCCGGCCACGGCGACGCGGGGGGGCGGTGCTTGTTTGGCTGGAGCGAAGGGATCCCGCAGGCCTTCCGGATCGAAGACGAAAGTCTCCACCGTCTGGATTTCCGGGAGCGGTTCGATACCCCCCTTGGGACGGGCCTTGACCTCGGCCACGTAGGCCTCCAGATCGGACATGTCCCGGTCGCAACCGGCCAGAAACAGCACAGGCAAAACCAGCCAGATCCCCTGCAACCTGCGAATCATCTTCTTTTCCCCCGCTTCTTGCCTCTCTTGCGGCTCTTGGGTTGCGCCATCTCGTCTTCCTCGAGATAGCGGTAGGTCTTGAGAACGGCATTCATGACCAGGCGCTCGTCATTCTTGATCGGTTCGATGGCAACATCGTGAACCGTGACGATACGGGGAAGCGAAGCCAGACCGCTGACGAAGGCGCCCAATTGCTCGTAGTTCCCGGTCACCCGCACCTTGATGGGCAGTTCGGCGTAGAAATCCTTCTTCACCTCCCCCTGGGGCTGAAACAGTTCGAATTCCAAGCCGCTGGCCAGACCGGTCTGGGAAACGTCGATCAGCAGTGCCGGTACTTCGGCCTTGTTGGGCAACTGGCGCAACATGTCGCCGAAGGTCTTTTCCATTTCCACCAGCTGCTGCTTGTACTCTTCCAGATTGGCGGCCTTCTTCTGTTTGCGGGCAAAAGTCTGCTTCAGCTCGCCTTCCTTCTTGCGTACCGTTTCCAACTGGACCAGCTGATCTCTGGTATCGAACCAGAACCATAGCCCGGCGACGGCGGCGGACAGCAGGACGATGACGGCGATTTTCACCGGCATCGGCCAGGTTCCCGCCGCCTCCAGATCCCAATTGACCTCGGCCAGGTTCATGATGCCTCACCTCCGGTAGCGTTGGTTTTGGGATGTTGCTGCTGGATCTCCAGGGAGAAATAACCGCGACGTTCGTGCTTGGACGGGTTCTTGGATTCGATCA
This sequence comes from Methylothermaceae bacterium, assembly GCA_026982635.1. Classification (GTDB taxonomy): domain Bacteria; phylum Pseudomonadota; class Gammaproteobacteria; order Methylococcales; family Methylothermaceae; genus Methylohalobius. Next base: position 13,181 of record JALSGR010000138.1, read on the forward strand.
CCTTGAGCTTGGGCTTCTGCAGCCAGGGGGATGCCTCGATGTTGCGCATGTAGGCCGACACCCGGGCGTTGGACTGGGCGATACCGTCGACGGCCAGCCTGTCCCCCTTCTGGGTCATCTTGGTCAGATAGACGCCTTCGGGCAGAGTACGGGCCATGGCGTCGAACAAGTGGACGACCTCCGGCCGACTGAACTGGAGCCGCTGGATGATCTCCATCTTGGCGATCAGGCGATCGCGCTTCTTCTCCAGATCGCGGATCTCTCTGATCTTGCGGTCGAGTATGGCGATCTCGGTTTCCAAGAAGCGATTGCGCTGCTCCTGGTACTCGATCCGGTCCGCCAGATATAGATGCACTCCCAGCATGACCCCCGCGGCCAGCCCCGTTCCCAGGGCGATCGCCAGGAAAAACTCCTGGCGCTGTTGGCGCCGCCGCTCCTCTCGCCAGGGAAGTAAATTGATGCGTGCCATGTCAATCAAAACTCCTCAGTGCCAAACCACAGGCGATCATCATCGCCGGTGCATCCTGGCGCAAATCGTGGGCGTTGACCCGACTGCCCAGGGACATGTTCAGAAAGGGATTGGCCACGACGGTGGGAACCCCCAATTTCTGACTGACCAGCTCGTCGATGCCGGCGATGGAGGCGCAACCGCCCGCCAGCACCAACACATCGACGTTCCGATGGCTGCTGGACGACATGAAAAATTGCAGCGAACGGCCGATCTGCTGCACCATGGCCGTCTTGAAGGGTTCCAGCAACTCGGTGACGTAGCTGTCCGGAAGACCGCCGTGCTTCTTGGCGAGACCGGCTTCCTCATAGGAAAGGCCGTACCGCCGCTGGATCTCCTCGGTCAACTGGCGACCGCCGAAGCCCTGTTCCCGGGTGTAGATGATCCGCCCCTTGTGCAGGACGTTGAAGGTGGTCATGGAAGCACCGACGTCGGCGACGGCGACCGCCCCTTCCGCCGTTCTGAACTGGGCCAGCTGAGCTTCGATGAGGGAAAAGGCGTTTTCCAGAGCGTAGGCTTCCACGTCCACGATGGCCGCTTTCAACCCGGCCAGTTCCAGGGCGGCCACCCGGTTGTCGACGTTCTCCCGGCGGGAGGCGGCCAACAGAACGTCGTTCATCTCGGGATTCTTTTCATTGGGACCCAAAACCTCGAAGTCCAGGCTGACCTCATCCATGGAATAAGGAATGTACTGATCCGCCTCCAGCTCGATCTGCTCTTCCAGTTCCTGCTCGCTCAACGAGGCCGGCATGGTGATGACCTTGGTGATCACCGCCGAGCCGGAGACGGCCACCGCGGCCCGCTTCAGGCGGGTCCCGGACTTCTTGACCGCCGCCTTGATCACCCGGCCGATCACTTCGACGTCGGCGATGTTCTTGTCGACCACGGCGTTGGGCGGCAGCGGTTCGGCGGCATAGCTCTCCACCCGGAAACGGTCTCCGTCCTTGCTCAGTTCGAGCAGCTTGACCACTGCCGAGCTGATGTCGAGTCCCAGCACCGGGGCTTGTCTGCGTCTGAAAAGCATGGCGATTCGTGTTTCCGTTTCCCTAGATTGATGGTTCCGTCTCCCGGAACGGGGCCGGGGCGCGTCGGTCTCAGTTTGTAGTATAGTTAAAATTCAAAAATCGACCGGGACGACTGGTTTCCGCGTTCTTTTTGGAATCTTCTTCACAAATCCCGCGGCAATCTTCAAAAAAATCCACCCATGCGCACAGTTCTCAAAGGCATCCTCGGCCTCGCCGTGCTGGCGGCGGGCCTGGCGATCTGGATGGGATACGATCTCTATCGGCGGCTCGACGCCCAGCTTCCCGATCCGCAAACCCTGCGCGAGGTCGAATTCCAGACGCCCTTGGAAATCTACAGCCACGACGGCCAACTGCTGGCCAGCTTCGGCGACAAGAAACGAACCCCGATCTCCATCGAGCAGGTACCCGAAACCATGATCCAGGCCTTTCTGGCCGCCGAGGACGCCCGTTTCTACCAACACCCCGGCGTCGATATCCAGGGGCTCGCCCGAGCCGCCTGGGAACTGATCCGTACCGGACACAAACGCCAAGGCGGCAGCACCATCACCATGCAGGTGGCGCGCAACTTCTTTCTCAGTCCGGAGAAAACCTACGAACGCAAACTCAAGGAAATCCTGCTCGCCCTGAAGATCGAAAGACGATTGACCAAAGCGGAAATCCTTGAACTGTATCTCAATAAAATTTACCTGGGGCACCATGCCTACGGCGTAGCGGCGGCAGCCCAGATCTACTACGGCAAACCGCTGGATCGACTCGATTTGGCCCAAACGGCGATGATCGCCGGCCTGCCGAAAGCCCCCTCCCGCTTCAATCCCGTCTCCAATCCCCAACGGGCGCGGCAGCGGCGCGATTACGTGCTGAAACGCATGTACGAACTGGGATTCATCGACGAACAACAGTACCGCCAGGCCACGGCACGGCCGATCACCGCCGCCCTCCACAACCCTGCCCAGCAGATCGAGGCGCCTTACGCGGCCGAATGGATTCGGGAGCAGTTGTATCGACGCTACGGCGAGGAAATCTACACCCGCGGCTATCGGGTCATCAGCACCATCGACCTGCGAAAGCAGCGGGCGGCCGAGGCGGCGGTACATCATGCCCTTCACGCCTACGACGAACGTCACGGCTATCGCGGGCCTGAAGACCACATCGAACCGAATCTTCCCCTGGAACGGCAGTTGGAACGATTACGCCGGATCAAACCGATCGGCGCCACCGTTCCCGCCCTGGTGCTCGCCATCGACGAGGCCGCGCGCAGTGCCCGACTGCTGCTTGCCGACGGCGATCGCATGGATCTTCCCTGGGACGGCATCCGCTGGGCACGGAAGGCGCTTCCCGGCGATCGTCTGGGGGCGGCACCCCACCGGGTCGACGATGTGCTCCAGCCGGGTGACGTGATCCGGATTCGCCGGGACCGGCAGGGTCACTGGCGACTGGCCCAGATCCCCCAGGTCCAGGGCGCCCTGCTCTCCCTCGACAGCCGTGACGGGGCGGTGCGGGCCATGGTGGGCGGCTACGACTTCACCCTGAGCAAATTCAACCGCACGGTGCAATCCGAGCGTCAACCCGGCTCCGGCTTCAAACCGGTGCTCTACACCGCGGCGCTGGAAGCCGGATACACGTTGGCCTCGGTCATCAACGACGCCCCCATCGTCTATCGTGACGGCGAAATGGAATGGCGGCCGGAGAACTACAGCGGCAAATTTTACGGCCCCACCCGCCTGCGGGTGGCGCTGCGGCATTCCCGCAATCTGGTCTCCGTCCGCCTACTCCAAAGCGTCGGCCTGGATCGGGTGATCCAGACCGCTTTGAAATTCGGCTTCCGGCCGGAACAGCTACCCCGCACCCCCACCCTGGCCCTGGGGAGCGGCTCGGCCTCCCTGTGGGACATGGGACGCCTGTATGCCGTCTTCGCCAACGGCGGCTATCGCATCGAGCCTTATCTGATCGAACGGATCGAACGGCGTGACGGCACCGTGTTGCGACGGGCCAGACCGCTGAAAGCCTGCGATCTGTGTCCCAACTCGGCCCCGCGCATCCTGGAACCGCGGATTCATTATCTCATGCACTCCCTGCTGCAGGACGTCATCCAGCGGGGCACGGCGGTCAAAGCGCGGCGGCTGGGCCGCCATGATCTGGCAGGCAAGACCGGCACCACCAACGATCAGCGCGACGCCTGGTTCAACGGTTACGCACCGCCGCTGGTCGCCATCACCTGGGTCGGCTTCGACTCCGTCAAACCCCTGGGCCGGGGAGAGACCGGTTCCCGGGCCGCCCTGCCCATGTGGATCGAATACATGCGGGTCGTCCTGAAGGACCTGCCCGAAACGGCCTTTCCGCGACCGGCGGGCCTGGTAACCGCCCGCATCGATCCATACACCGGCTACCGGAGCCATTCCCGCGGCGCCATCGGGGAAATTTTCCGCGAAGAATTCCTTCCCCCTTACCGCACGGAAAGCCTGCAAACCGGGAACGACCATGCCGATTCCTTGCTGAATTCGTTGTTCTGAACCATGGAACCGACCCGCAACCGCATTCGCATCGCCCAATTGAGCGCCCGTATCATCGTCGAAGAAGGCGTCAGGGAATACGCGGTGGCCAAGCGCAAGGCCGCCCAGCGCCTGGGACTGGATTGGGGCCAGAATCTACCCGACGACGACACCGTCACCGCGGCGCTGCAGGAATATCACCGCATCTTCCGTTTTCAGCGCCAGCCCGGCTTCATCCGCCGGCTGCGCCAAACCGCCCTGGAGGCGATGGAGTTTCTGCAAAATTTCTCTCCGCGCCTGATCGGGGCGGTATTGGAAGGAACGGCGGGGGAATTACAGCCGATCACCCTGCACCTGTTCCCCGACAGCCCCGAGGAAGTCATCTGGCACCTGGTGACGGCCAACGTCCGTTATCGGGAGGAACCGGATTCGACCGTGGAACTGGACGGCAAGCGCACCGCCGTTCCCACGTTGGCGATCGACTGGAAAGGAACCCGGGTGGAAGCGTTGCTGTACCCGCCGAAGGCGTTGCGCCATCAGCCGAAACACGGCCCACGGCGCGCCTCCATCCGTGCCCTACGCCGCCTTCTGAACGAAGAAGGCGGGGATCAGCGGGCCTCGAGCGGCAGGTAATCCCGCCGGGGAGCGCCGACGTACAACTGCCGCGGCCGGCCGATTCGCTGACCGGGATCCGCCTTCAACTCCAGCCAATGGGCCACCCAACCCGCCGTCCGGGCGATGGCGAACATGACGGTGAACATGTTGACCGGAATGTTGAGGGCGCGGTAGATGATCCCGGAATAGAAATCCACGTTGGGATAAAGGCGTCGCTCGATGAAATAGGCGTCGTTCAGAGCGATTTCCTCCAGACGCATGGCCAATTCGAACAAGGGATCGTTCGGAGAAAAACGCTCCAGAACGGCGTGACAGGCTTTGCGGATGATCTGGGCACGGGGATCGTAATTCTTGTATACCCGATGACCGAATCCCATGAGCCGGAAAGG
>JALSGR010000139.1 GCA_026982635.1 Methylothermaceae bacterium
GATCGGTTCGAAGTTGGACGTGATCGACCTCCGCATCTTGGTGAATCCCCTTGATCCTTGATTGGGACGAAAGGCTGGATTTCAAGCGGGGGATTCCAAATAATAGCGGCTGCGATACGACAGAACGAGTTGCGGAGGAAAACACGATGGCAAAGCGCGTTTTGCTGCTGGCAGGCGATTTCGTCGAGGATTACGAAGTCATGGTGCCGTTCCAGATGCTGCTTCTGGCCGGTCACCAAGTGGATGCGGTCTGCCCCGGCAAACGGGCCGGCGAGACGGTCAAGACGGCGGTCCACGACTTCGAGGGTGACCAGACTTACACCGAAAAGCCGGGACACCGCTTCACCCTCAACGCCGACTTCGACGCCGTCGATCCGGCCGACTACGACGGCCTGGTGATCCCCGGCGGCCGCGCCCCGGAGTATCTGCGCCTCGAGCCGAAGGTCCTGGAGTGGGTGCGCCACTTCGCCGCGGCGGAAAAACCCATCGCCGCCATCTGCCACGGCGCCCAGCTGCTCACCGCCGCCCGGGTGATCGAGGGCTACCGGATCAGCTGCTATCCGGCGGTGGCCCCGGAAGTGGAGCTGGCCGGCGCCGAATACGTCGGCCCCAACGCCGACTATTCCAACGCCCACGTGGACCGGCACTTCGTCACCGCCCCGGCCTGGCCCGCCCACCCCGAATGGATGCGCCGCTTCCTGGAGCTGCTGGGCACCCGGATCGAACCGTGACCCGAGAGGAACTGCTGGCTCAGATGCTACGCGCCGACGAACTGGGCATCCGTCTGGAGATCGTCGGCGATCTGCCCATCTGGGAGGCCCAGCCGGTCTGGCGGCATCAGAAACACGTCGAAAGGATCGCCAACAGCATCCGCAAAGGCGCCGGCGACTGCGGCTGCGTCCATGCCTTGGACGTCTACATCCAGTTTCCCAACGGTCTCAAACGGCCGGACATCGCCATCTTCTGCCGAGAACCGCCGGAAGAACAACAGGACCGCGCCCTGACCCTGATCCCCGAGGCGGTGGTCGAAGTGGTCAGCCGCGGTTTCGAGGCCAAGGATCTGGAAATCGGCCCGCCGTTCTACCTGTCCCAGGGGGTCAGGGACGTTGTCGTCTTCGATCCCACCACCCTGCTGGTGCTCCACGTGCGCCGGGAGAAGACCCGGCGGCTGGTGTCGCCGGTGGACCTCACCCTGGAATGCGGCTGTGAAATGACGGTCTAAAGTGCCTCGAGGGCTTCCTGGAGGGTACGCACCGGGACGATCTCCATCGCCTCGATGGCCTGTCTCGGGGCGTTGGCGGCGGGCACGATCGCCCGTCGGAAACCGTGCTTGGCCGCCTCGCGCAGGCGTTCCTCGCCGTGGGGGACCGGGCGGACCTCACCGGTGAGGCCGAGCTCGCCGAAGATCACCCAGTCGCGGGGCAGCGGCCGGTCCCGCAGACTCGACAACACCGCCGCCACCACCGCCAGGTCTCCGGCGGTCTCGGTCAGGCGCACCCCACCGACCACGTTGACGAACACGTCCTGACCGGCCAAGGGCACGCCGCCGTGGCGGTGGAGGACGGCCAGCAGCATCGCCAGGCGGTTGTGCTCCATGCCGACGGTGACCCGGCGGGGATTGCCCAGGGGGCTGTCGTCCACCAGGGCCTGGACCTCGATCAGCAGCGGGCGGCTGCCTTCGCGGATCACGCCCACGGCGCTGCCGGGCGCTTCGTCGATCTGGCGCGACAGAAAAATCGCCGAGGGATTCTTCACCGCCTTCAAGCCCCCCTCGGTCATGGCGAACACCCCCAGCTCGCCGGTGGCGCCGAAGCGGTTCTTCACCGCCCGCAACACCCGGAAGCGGCTGCCCGCCTCGCCCTCGAAGTACAATACGGTATCGACCATGTGCTCCAGCACCCGCGGCCCCGCCAGGGCCCCTTCCTTGGTCACATGCCCCACCAGGAACAGGGCCATCTGCCGCTCCTTGGCCAGCCGCACCAGCCGGGCGGCGCACTCGCGCACCTGGGCCACGGAACCGGGAGCCGAGGACAGCTCGTCGCTGTAGACCGTCTGGATCGAATCGATCACCAGAACTTCCGGGCGCTCGCGCTCGGCGACGGCGACGATCCGCGCCAGGGCGGTCTCGGCCAGTACCGGCACCTGTCGGCAGTCGACGCTGAGACGGGCCGCACGCAGGCCCACCTGCTGTACCGATTCCTCGCCGGTGGTATAAAGAATCTTGACACCGGCGCTCAGGGCGGCGGCCGTCTGCAGCAGCAGGGTGGACTTGCCGATGCCGGGATCGCCACCGATGAGCACCGCCGACCCCTTCACCAGACCGCCCCCCAGGACCCGGTCCAGTTCCCCGGAACCGGTGGCGATGCGGGCCACTTCGATCGCCTCGACCTCCCCCAGCGGCACCACCTCGGCCTGACCGGCGGCGCCGGCGTAACCGGAAAAGCGGGATGGCTTGGCCTCGGCCACCGCCTCCACCAGGGTGCTCCAGGCACCACAGCCGGGACAGCGGCCGGCCCACTTGGGCTGGGTGTGGCCGCATTCGGTGCAGCTATAGACGACCTTGGTGCGCGCCATCTTCCCGGCTCGGTTCGCTGACGATGCGCGGTACTCGGGCGGTGATGCCGCACATCAACGTATAGGGAATGGTGCCGGCACCGGCGGCGATCTCCTCCACCGGCAGCGGCGGACCCCACAGGGTCACCGCGTCCCCCGCCGCAGCCGTCGGGTGATCGGTCAGATCCACGGTGACAAGATCCATCGACACCCGGCCCACCAGCGGCACCCGCCGCCCGCCGATCCACACCGGCGTTCCCGGCCGCACC
>JALSGR010000140.1 GCA_026982635.1 Methylothermaceae bacterium
CGAGGAAATCACGGCGCTGCTGAGCCTGCCCGAAGTCCAGGCGGACAGCAAGCGCTTCCGGGAACTGAGCCGCGAATACGCCCAACTGGAACCGATCGTCGCCACCTACCGCGACTATCGGAAGACCGCGGCGGAACTGACCGAAGCCGAAGCGCTGCTGGACGACAGCGATCCGGAACTGCGCAACCTGGCGAAGGAGGAAATCACCCGCGCCAAGGACCGCTTGGAGCAGCTGGAAAAGGAGCTGCAGATCCTGCTGCTGCCCCGCGACCCCCGCGACGCCCGCAGCGTGTTCCTGGAGATCCGCGCCGGCACCGGGGGGGCTGAGGCGGCCCTGTTCGCCGGCGACCTGCTGCGCATGTACAGCCGCTATGCGGAAAGACGGGGTTGGCAAGTGGAGATCGTCGCCGCCAACCCCGGGGAACACGGTGGTTACAAGGAAGTCATCCTCAAGATTTCCGGCCCGGACGTCTATTCCCGCCTCAAATTCGAAGCCGGGACCCACCGGGTCCAGCGGGTCCCGGAAACCGAATCCCAGGGACGCATCCACACCTCCGCCTGCACCGTCGCCGTCCTGCCCGAAGTGGAGGAGGTGGACGAGGTGGAAATCCGGCCGGCGGATCTGCGCATCGACACCTTCCGATCCTCGGGCGCCGGCGGGCAGCACGTCAACACCACCGATTCGGCCGTCCGCATCACCCACCTGCCCACCGGCATCGTGGTGGAATGCCAGGACGAGCGCTCCCAGCACAAGAACAAGGCCCGGGCCATGGCTCTGCTCAAAGCCCGCCTGCTGGCGGCGGAACAGGCCAAACGCGAGGCGGAACAGGCCCGATCGCGCCGACTTCAGGTGGGTTCCGGCGACCGCTCCGAGCGCATCCGCACCTACAATTTCCCCCAGGGCCGGGTGACCGATCACCGCATCAACCTCACCCTCTACAAACTGGACGAGATCCTGGCGGGTGACCTGGACGAACTGATCGTCCCCCTGATTCAGCACCACCAGGCCGAGCTGCTGGCCGAAGCGTTCGCCTAGATGGACACGATCACCCGACTGCTCGAACTCGGCCGGAAGACCCTGGCCCCGGTTTCCTCCACCGCATCCCTCGACACCGAGCTGCTGCTGGCCGAGGCGCTCGGTCGCCCCCGCAGCCACCTTTACGCCTGGCCCCAGCAGCCGGTCGCCGGGGAGCAGCGGCGACGTTTCGACCAGTTGCTGCAGCGCCGCCGCCGCGGCGAGCCGGTGGCCTACCTGCTGGGACGACGGGAGTTCTGGTCACGACCGTTCCGAGTGGCCCCCGGGGTGCTGATTCCCCGCCCGGAAACCGAACTGCTGGTGGAACAGGCGTTGCAACATCTTCCCGAAGGGGAACCGCGGCTGGTCGCCGACCTGGGAACCGGATCCGGCGCCATCGCCGTCACCCTGGCCCTGGAACGTCCGACCGTCCGCATCGTCGCCACCGACATCTCCCTCCGGGCCCTGGCGCTGGCCCAACGCAACGCCGCCGCTCTCGGGGCCGGCAACGTGATCCTGGTGCGCGGCGACTGGGCAACCCCCCTGCCCCGGGGCCGCTTCGACCTCATCGTCAGCAATCCCCCCTACGTTCCCGAAAACGACGTCCATCTCCAGGGGGAAATCCGTTTCGAGCCCGCCACCGCCCTGGTGGCCGGCAGGGATGGCCTCGACGCCTACCGCCGGCTGATTCCCCAAGCCTACGCCTGCCTCGGACCGGAAGGCCGACTGGTGCTGGAACACGGCCATACCCAGGCGGAAGCGGTGGCCCGGTTGCTGGAACGGGCCGGTTTCACCCATATCCGCCGTCATCACGACCTCCAGGGTCATCCCCGTGTCACCCAGGCGCAGAAGGAAACCTGACATGACCGAAACCATCGTCCTGCCCCGCTTCCTGGTCACCCGCTTGCTCCACCAGGCGCAAACCCGCCCCGATCATGAAGTCTGCGGCCTGATCGGCGCCCGCGGCGACAAACCTTCCAGTCTGTATCCGATCGCCAACGTCGCCGAAAACCCCAGGATGCATTTTCACATGGATCCCAAAGGCCAGATCAAGGCCATGAAAACCATGCGCCGGCGCGGGGAAACCCTGTTCGCCGTCTATCACTCCCATCCCCAGGCGCCGCCGTTCCCCTCGCGCGAGGACCTGGAATGGGTGGCCTACCCGGAAGCCCTGGCGCTCATCATTTCCCTGAACACCAAAGGGGTCCTGGAATTGCGCGGCTTCCGCCTCGAAGGCCGGCACCCCCGGGAAATCGTCCTGGTCATGGAGGAAACGTGACCGAAGCGTTGGAAATCAACGGCTCCATGGGCGAAGGCGGCGGGCAGATCCTGCGTACCGCTCTGGCCCTGTCGTTGCATCTTCAACGCCCCATCCACCTGGTCCGCATCCGCGCCCGGCGTCACCGGCCTGGTCTGAGACGCCAGCACCTCACCTGCGTCCTCGCCGCCGCCCGACTGAGCCAGGCCCGGGTGACGGGGGCCGAAATCGGCTCACAGGAGATCACTTTCATCCCCGGACCGATCCGCCCGGGACGATACACCTTCGACATCGGCAGTGCCGGCAGCACCACCCTGCTGCTCCAGGCCCTACTGCCGCCGCTGCTGCTGGCGTCCCACCCCTGCCACTTGACCCTGAAGGGCGGAACCCACAATCCCAAGGCGCCCCCATTCGACTTTCTCGACCGGGTGCTGGTGCCGCTGCTGCGGCGCATGGGTGCCAAAGTCGCCTTGACGTTGCGGCGTCCGGGCTTCTATCCCGAGGGGGGCGGCATCATGGAAGTCCGCATCGACCCGGTGG
>JALSGR010000141.1 GCA_026982635.1 Methylothermaceae bacterium
CTGCGCCGAATTTTTGTTCGGCGTGCGGGTCATCCGGCCGTATCGTCTCCTCTGGATCGGCGCCGTGCCCTTGGGTGCCCTAGGCAAGCTCGACCTCGTCTGGCTGGTGGCCGACGTCATGAACGCCCTGATGGCGCTGCCCAACCTGATCGCCCTGTTATTCCTGAGTCCGGTGGTGTTCCGGTTGAGTCGCGCTAGGTGACGACCGTCGGGCCGCTGCGGCCGGTGCGCTTCTTGACCTCGCTCAGGGTTTCCGCCAGTTCGATGAGCTCCGCCAGTGCTGCCTGGGTGTCCAGGTCGAGGCGGGCGGGGTCGGGCTGGTAGCGTTCGATGTAGATCCGCAGCGTGGCGCCTTCGGTGCCGGTCCCCGAGAGGCGGAACACCAGCCGGGCCTCCGGTTCCAGGAGGATGCGGATGCCTTGGCCGGTGGTGACGCTGCCGTCCACCGGGTCGGTGTAACTGAAGTCGTCGGCCTGGACGACCCGGAACTTCCCGAGACGGTTGCCGGGAAGCTCGGCCAGTCGATCGTGGAGATGGGTCATGATGGCGTCCGCCGTGGCGCGGTCGATGGCCTCGTAGTCGTGACGGCTGTAGTAGTTGCGCCCGAAGCGGCGCCAGTGCTCCCGAACCAACGTGGCGACCGATTGGCCGGTGGCGACCACGATGTTGAGCCAGAACAGTACCGCCCACAGGCCGTCCTTCTCCCGAACGTGGTCGGAACCGGTGCCGAAACTTTCCTCGCCGCACAGGGTGATCTTGCCGGCATCCAGTAGGTTGCCGAAGAACTTCCATCCCGTCGGAGTCTCGTAGCAGGGAATGCCCAGGGCTTCGGCGACCCGGTCCACCGCCCGGCTGGTGGGCATCGAACGAGCCACGCCGCGCAGGCCGTCGCGGTAGCCCGGTACCCGGTGGGCGTTGGCGGCCAGGAGCGCCAGGCTGTCGCTGGGGGTGACGAAGAATCCCCGTCCCAGAATCATGTTGCGGTCCCCGTCGCCGTCGGAAGCCGCCCCCAGCGTCGGCGCCTCCGGGCCGTACATCTTTTCCACCAGCGTCTTGGCGTAAGTAAGGTTGGGGTCGGGGTGGCCGCCGCCGAAATCTTCCAGGGGCACGGCGTTGATGACCGAGCCGGGGGGCGCTCCCAGTTCCTCCTCCAGGATGCGTTTGGCGTACGGTCCGGTGACCGCGTGCATGGCGTCGAAGCAGATGGTCACCGCTCCCGAGGTCAAGGCCCGGCGCATCCGGTCGAAGTCGAACAACTGCGCCATCAACTGGGCGTAGTCGGTGACCGGATCGATCACTTTGACGGTGGTCTCGCCATAGACCTGTTCGCCGATGCGGTCGAGGTCCACGTCCGCCATCCTGGCGATGCGGTATTCGCGGATCTCCCGGCTGCGGCGGAAGAAGGCTTCGGTGTAGCGTGCCGGTGCCGGGCCGCCGTTGTCGATGTTGTATTTGATGCCGAAATCCCCTTCCGGGCCGCCTGGATTGTGGCTGGCCGACAGTACGATGCCGCCGAGGGCCTGGTTTTTGCGGATCAGGTGAGAGGCGGCGGGGGTCGAGAGCAAGCCGCCCTGGCCGATCAACAGGGTGCCGAAGCCGTTGGCCACCGCCATCTTGACGATGGTCTGCAACGCCGGACGGTTGAAATAGCGGCCGTCGCCGCCGAGGACCAGGGTCGCGCCCCGCCGGTCGGGCAGGCAGTCGAAAATGGACTGGACGAAATTTTCCAGATAGTTGGGGTTTTCCAGAAAAACCTTGGTTTTTTTACGCAGTCCGGAAGTGCCGGGTTTCTGGTCGGGGTAGGGGGTCGTCTTGCGTACCTCGATGTCGATTTGCATGGCGGACTTCCTCTCGTTTTTCTATTATTTGGACTAGCTTGGGCGAGTTTATCACGGGGAGGACGTGGGTACATGCGCTACCAATGGTTCTGGGGATTGTTGCTGTACGGCTTCGCCGCCTTGGCCTGGGGGCGGTTTCCGGAATCCCCCTGGATTCTGGTGGACACCAAGGCGTTGCGTCTCCAGGTCCTGGAGGGGAAGCGGGTGGTGGCGACCTTCGACGGTATCGCCATCGGCCGCGGTGGAACGACCTACGAAAAGCGCCGCGGCGACAACAAGACCCCCCTCGGGGTGTTTCGTATCGGCTGGATCAACGAGAAGAGCAAATACCATCGTTTTTTCGGTCTCAACTATCCCAACCTGTCCTACGTGAAGCGGGGCTGGCGACGGGGATGGATCGACGCTCCCACCTTCCGCTCCCTGCTGCGGGCCAACTTCGAGGAGACGGTGCCGCCGCAGGACACCCCGCTGGGGGGCTATATCGGCATTCACGGTCTCGGGCGGGCCGATCCCCGTATCCACCGCCGTTACAACTGGACGCGCGGCTGCATCGCCCTGACCAATGAACAGATCGACCGGTTGAGCCGGTGGATCCGCGTCGGTACGGTGGTGGTGATCCACTGAAGTTTTTGACTTGCCGTTGCCGATTGTGTGATGATTTGCTTGTGTAACGCCAATAACCAAAAGGGGGAATCATGATGAAAGCGATGATCGGCTTTGCCGCCTTGGCGGTCACGATGGGCCTGACCAGCGGTTGTGCCTCTCAAGGGGGGACGATCGATCAACTGCATCAGGAACTCCACAATCTCGAGGCCAAGGTCTCCATGATCGAGGACACCGCCAATCTGGCCCTCAAGGAAGCCAAGGGCGCCCACGAGCACGCCGCCGACGCGGAAGCGTTGGCGAAGGAGTGCAAACGGATGTGCGAAGGCCGGATGGAGAAGGTGTTCGAAAAATCGATGATGAAAT
>JALSGR010000142.1 GCA_026982635.1 Methylothermaceae bacterium
GCGCCCGACCCCGCTCCTGCAGAACCGTCATCAAATCGAGCAAGGCCGCATAAGTGGCTTCCGGGTCCAAGGCCGCGGCGGCACGAATCCGCCCGACGTGCAGTTCCAGAACCTTCGGGCGGCGATGGACCTCGCGGCTGAGAAAGAACCACGCATCTTCCGGTGCGATACCCGCCAGATTCAACGCCTTGATCCGATCCAGCCTGAAAATCAACTCCACCGCTTCCATTTCCCATACCTAAAGCATCAGCAGCGTCTTCTTCAAGCATAGCAGTTGCACAAAAACCGCCAAGGCGGAAAAATGCCCGAATGCCAAATTCAATCGCAGGAGATCCCATGACGGCGCGCGCTTGGCAATTCTGGATCGATCGGGGCGGCACTTTCACCGACATCGTGGCCCGCCGCCCCGACGGCACCCTGGTCACCCGTAAACTGCTGTCCGACAATCCCCGGCACTACCGCGATGCGGTGCTGCAAGGAATCCGGGAATTGCTGGAACTGGCGCCGGACCGACCGATTCCCGCCGAGAAAGTGGCGACGCTGCGCATGGGCACCACGGTAGGCACCAACGCCCTGCTGGAACGGAACGGCGAACCCACCGCCCTGGCGATCACCCGGGGATTCGCCGACGCTCTGGAAATCGCCTATCAGAACCGTCCCGACATTTTCGCCCTCCGCATCGAAAAGCCCGCGCCCCTCTACTGCGAAGTCGTCGAAATCGAGGAACGCATCGGGGTCGACGGCCGGGTGGTTCACCCCCTGAATCTCGAGCGTGCCCGGCAGGATCTGGAGCGGCTCTACGCCGAAGGCATCCGCGCCCTGGCCATCGTCCTGGTGCACGCCTATCGTCATCCGCGACACGAAATCCGGCTGGCCCGACTGGCCCGGGAAATCGGCTTTTCCCAGATCTCGGTTTCCCATCAGGTGTCCCCCCTCGCCAAGCTGGTGGCCCGGGGCGACACCACGGTCCTGGACGCCTATCTTTCCCCGCCTCTGAAACGTCATACCGAACGCATCCAGGCAGGAATCGACGGCCCGGTGGACCTTTGGTTCATGCAGTCCCACGGCGGCCTCGCCAAAGCGGAACATTTCCGCGGCCGCGACTGCCTCCTTTCCGGACCCGCCGGAGGTCTCATCGCCGCCGCCGCCATTGGGCGCCGTCTCGGCATCGACCGGCTCGTCACCTTCGACATGGGCGGCACCTCCACCGACGTGGCCCATTATCGCGGGGAGCTGGAACGGATCTTCGAAACCGAGGTCGCCGGAATCCGAGTCCAGACGCCTCAACTCCACATCCATACCGTGGCCGCCGGCGGCGGTTCGATACTCCACTTCGACGGCCAGCGTTTCCGGGTCGGTCCTCGCTCGGCCGGGGCCGATCCCGGCCCGGCCTGCTATCGCAAGGGCGGTCCCTTGACCGTCACCGACGCCAACTTGCTGGTCGGGCGCATTCAGGCCGATTTCTTCCCCCGCGTCTTCGGCCCCCGCGCCGATCAACCCCTGGACCGCAACGTAGTGGAGGGGCTGTTCGGGCGGCTCGCCGCCGATACCGGACGTGCGCCCGAGGCGGTGGCGGAAGGATTCCTCGCCGTGGCGGTGGAGAACATGGCGGCCGCCATCAAACGGATTTCAGTGCAACGCGGCCACGACCTGCGCGACCACACCCTGTTCTGCTTCGGCGCCGCCGGAGGGCAACTGGCCTGTCGGGTGGCGGACAACCTGGGAATCCGGCGCATCGTGCTCCACCCCCTCGCCGGGGTGCTGTCGGCCTACGGCATGGGACTGGCGGACTTCCGCCATCTCTACGAGGCTGCCGTGGAGCAACCGTTAAGCCGATTGGACCCCGCCTCTCT
Organism: Methylothermaceae bacterium; assembly: GCA_026982635.1. GTDB lineage: Bacteria > Pseudomonadota > Gammaproteobacteria > Methylococcales > Methylothermaceae > Methylohalobius. The sequence goes on from JALSGR010000142.1 coordinate 1,854, forward strand.
GGCGCGGCGGTTCGCCGACCTGGAGCGCCAGGGGCTGGACACCCTGAAGGCGGAAGGAATTCCGGACGAACGGATCGAACTGGCACGCCGGGTGCACCTCCGCTATCAGGGGACCGACACGCCCCTGGAAGTCCCCTTCGACACGCCGGAGGCGATGCAGCACAGCTTCGAGGCGCGCCATCACCAGCGCTTCGGCTTCACCCTGCCGGACAAGCCCCTGGTGGTCGACACCCTGGTCGTCGAAGCCATCGGCCGTTCCGACCTTCCACCCGAACCCCTGCTGCCCCCGGCCGCCGCACCGGCCCGACCCCGGGCCCATGTCGCCCTGTTCGTCGGCGACCGCTGGCACCAGGTCCCCCTGTACCAGCGCGCCGATCTGGCACCGGGCCACCGGATCCCGGGACCGACTCTGGTGATCGAACCCACCGCCACCACCGTCATCGATCCGGGCTGGACCGGTGAGATCGACCGTCACGGCCACCTGATCCTGGAACGCCGCCGCCCCGTTTCGGGCCGTAAGGCGGTGTCCGGCGATCGGGCCGATCCGGTACTGCTGGAAATCTTCAACCGCCAGTTCCAGGCCGTGGCCGAAGAGATGGGCGCCTGCCTGCGGAACACGGCCCACTCGGTCAACATCAAGGAACGGCTGGATTTTTCCTGCGCCCTGTTCGACGGCGAGGGCCGCCTGGTCGCCAACGCCCCCCACATTCCGGTCCATCTGGGATCGATGGGCGATTGCATCCAGAACCTGCTGCGGCGGGAAAGCCTCCGCCCCGGGGAAGTGTGGCTCACCAATTCCCCCTATCACGGCGGCACCCACCTGCCCGACGTCACCGTCGTCACCCCGGTGTTCGACGACGGCGGCCGGCTGCGTTTTCTGCTCGCCGCTCGGGGCCACCACGCCGACATCGGCGGTCTCACCCCCGGCTCCATGCCGCCGAACAGCCGC
>JALSGR010000143.1 GCA_026982635.1 Methylothermaceae bacterium
CGAGCCACCCTGGCGGCGACCGCGCCGGTGATCGAAGTCCTCCAGGCCCCTCGGCCCATACACATCGGCGACCGGGAGCTGTCAGCGGGCGAACGGCTCGCCGTCACCGAGACGGTGAAACTGGCGGCCGGCGACACCTGGCTGCGCATCCACCCCGGCGGCGGGGAAGGACTCGAGGCGCTCCGGGAGCGGATCGCATCGATCGAGGGAGCGATCCGGGAAACGCTCGGGAGTTGGGGACTGACCTCGCTCGACGAAGCTGCCTCGGTCGTCGCCGAACGGCGGAAGATCCAGCAGGAAATCGAACGCCTGCAGGCCGCTCTCGCCGCCCTGAATCCGGCATCGACCCGGGAACGGTTCGAAAAGGCCAAGCTCCATCTGACCGCCACCGAGGCCGAACTCGACCGGTTGCGGCAGGCCGCAGGCGGGGAAACCGTCCCGGAAGACCTGGAAACCGCCCGGCGACAGGTGCGGCAAGCCCAGCAGCAGGTGGACGATGCCGAGGCCGCAGAGCGGAAAGCGGCCGGCGACCTGGAAGCGCTGACCGCTCAGACCGAGCAGGTAATCCGGGAACGCGATCGGCTGGAAAAATCCCTTCAGGAACAGGCGGGGGCGCTGCGCGATCTCGAAACCGCCCTCCGTGTTCTCGTCGAACAGGCGGGCGATGAGACCCAGCGCCGCCTCGAACGACAGCGGCTCGTGGAAGCCAAGCAGGCCGCCGAGCGACAACTTGAGGAAATCCGCACCGCCATCGCCGAATTGCAACCCGATCTTCTCGAAGCGGACAAGGAACGCCTGGAACGGGTCATCGAAAACGCCGAAGCCACGATCTATAATGCCGAGCGGCGGCGCGCCGCGGCCGAGGCCCTGCTGCGGAGCGACGGCAGCGAGGATCCCCACGCCGAGCTCGCCCGGGCTCGCGCCGAACATGCCGCCGCCGAGGAACGCCTGCAGGCCGAGCGGCGCCATGCCGACGCCGTCGCCCTGGTGCACGCATCGTTCGAGGCACGGCAACGGGAACTGTCCGAACATTTCTCTCAACCGCTGGCGGAAACGATCACCACCTATCTACGACCGGTGTTCGGCCCGGGGATACGCGCGGTCGCTCGGTTCGAGGGCGACGATTTCACCGGCGTGGAACTGGTGCGCCCGGGCATGGAAGGTGCCCTCTCCTTCGACGATCTGAGCGGCGGAACGCGGGAGCAGGTCGCCATGGCGGTGCGCCTGGCCATCGCCGAACTGCTGGCGGCGGAGGGGGACGGCACCCTGCCGGTGGTGTTCGACGACGCTTTCGTCAACTCCGATCCCCACCGCATCGCCCACCTGCAACGAGCCCTCGATCTCGGTGCCCGCCGTGGCCTGCAGATCATCGTCCTGACCTGTCACAGTGACTACTACACCGGCCTGGGGGCGCGCCAGGTCGTTCTCGATCCCCCGGAAACCGGGCATTAGCGATTCACCCCTCGAATTGCGGCATATGCCGCAGTCATCGGTCATTTCCCCCGCTCCACCATCGGCGTCACCGGCACTTCTGACGCCATCCGTCTGATTCTTACCAAAAAACCGGCTTGGCACCCGATTTGCGTCGTAATGGCATTCGTGGAACCCCGGTTCCGCAATTTCCCAATGGCTAAATTTCAACGAGGAGTGATACACATGCACAAACTGACATTGCCGTTACGACTGCTGCTGGTCCTGTGGCTGTCCTTCAGCCTGCTCCCGGCCCAGGCCGGCGGACGCTATCAAGAGGCCCCCGCCAACCTCAATGAAATCATCGCGGCGGCCAAACGGGGCTTGGAGGCCATCCAAAAGGACGATCGGGACGAAGCGCTGGCGGCCGTCAGCGAAGCCCGGGATCTGGCCAAAGCCTCCAACAAGGAGAAGACCACCGCCCCCATGCAGCGGGCCAGCGGCCGACTGCGCATGGCTAAGGGAGCCCTGCGGCGCGGGGACACGGTCAAGGCCGGAGAGATCCTGGAAAAATTGATACCCTATCTGGAAGACGTCAAACGTTCCTACGAATAAAAGACCGAACCATCCTCCCATGACGAGCGGACAAGGAAGCATTCGTGGCCAGGGAGGGCTCCTGGCCTGCTGCATTCTGCTCAGTTGCACCGCCGCCGCCGACACGGTGAAGCTGGACACCGTGGAAGTGGTCAGCCGCGGCGTCAATCTACTGGAGACAGCCCGTTCCGCCTCCCAGGGATTCGTGGGCAGGCCCGAATTCGAATTCCGCCCCTGGCTGCGGGTGGGGGAACTGGTGGAAGTGGTGCCGGGTATGATAGCAACCCAGCATAGCGGCGCCGGCAAGGCCAACCAGTACTTTCTGCGCGGCTTCAACATCGACCACGGCACCGATTTCGCCGCCTTCCTCGACGGCGTTCCCCTCAACCTGCCGACCCACGGCCACGGCCAGGGTTATCTCGATCTCAATCCCCTGATTCCCGAACTGATCGACTATATCGAATACGGCAAGGGCCCCTATTACGCCGACGTGGGGGATTTCTCCTCCGCCGGCTACGCCCGCTTCCATACCGTGTCGCGCCTGGACAAGGGTTTCGTGCGCCAGACCTTCGGCCAGGACGCCTATTACCGCACCGTCGCCGCCGATTCGATCGACCTGGGCCAGGGAACCCTGCTGGCGGGGGGCGAGGTGGCTTTCTACGACGGTCCGTGGGACGAGCCCATGGACATGAAGCGCTACAAGGGACTGGTCAAATACCGCTGGGAGGGCGTCGGCCGCGGCTTCGAACTCAGCGCCAACGCCTATTACAACGACT
>JALSGR010000144.1 GCA_026982635.1 Methylothermaceae bacterium
GTGACGTGGCGCCAGGGGAGGCGTTCTGGTACGTCGATTCCATGGGGTTGGTGGAGATCGCCGTCAACGGCGGCAGCGCTGCCGAAGCGCTCGGGATCGCCATCGGCACCCCGGTGTCCTGGTCAGCGTGAGCGCCGGGTCCTTCTGCCGAGCAGCAGCACCGTCAGGGTCAGCAGGGCCGGCACGCCGAGGATGTTGATCAGCTTCAGGCGGGTGCCGAGGGATTCGATCTCCTGGTTGTAACGGCGCTGGAGGCGGCGCAGCTCCTTGCGGATGCGTAGTCGTTCCTCTTGGAAGCGCTGCAGGGTTTCGCGACGGGCGGCGTCGCCTTCCTTCGCCTGCTGGAGCTCAGCCAGTTTGGCTTCGGTTTCCTGGAGTTTGCGCTGCAGTTCTTCCAGTTTGGCCTGGAACTGCTTCTCGGCCTTGGCGCGCAGCGCCGCCACCACTTCGAAGGGACGCTCGTACCGGCCACGGCCGCGGATGGCGATGAGGTCCGGGTTGCCGGTCAGGTGATCGACGGCGTTGATGAGAAAACCGCCATTGTCGGCGAAAGGCACCACGGTGCGGCTGCCGTCGGGACCGGTTTCCAGCTTCGCCCACAGGCGGTTGGCGAGCAGGTCGGTGTCGGCGACCACGATCAGATGGGCGTCCCGGTCGCCCCGGGCCGTGTGACTGCCGCCGTCTTCCGGCGCCTCGGAGAAGGCGCTTTTCAGGCGGCCGTCGATCCGCGCCGCCAGTACGAACCGCCGGCCGCCGGGTTTGAACGCCTCCAACAGCAGGTTGGGATCGAAGAGGTAGTCGAGAGCGGCGGTGGGGATCAGCATCGACTGCGGGCTGGACCGTAGCAGCGGGGTGAAGCCGACGTCCGCCCCGTCCAGCTTGCGCAGGGCGCCGGCCGAGGACAGCACCAGCTTGTCCAGGTGGGCGAGGATGGGATCGTCGGCCATCGCCGCCTGGCCCAGGGTCAGCAGGCCGAGATGGCGTGCCGGTTTGCGTCCTGCCACGGTGACCCGGGAGGCGTAGCGGTCGTCGCCGACGAAGCCCTTGACGGTGTGCTCGAAGCCCCAGGCGCGGAACAAGGGATTGAGATCGGAAGCTTTGACCCGCCCGGGCTGGACGAAAGCCGGCGGACCGTCCAGCTCGGCATAGGGATCGACGAAGATCAGCGCCCGGCCGCCGCCGACCAGGTATTGATCCACCGCGTACAGGGTCTTCTTTCCAAACCCCTTGGGGTGGACCAGGATCAGCAGGTCGGTGCCTTCGGGGACGCGGTCGAAGCCCTTGGTCAGCCAGGTGACCCGGTAGAAACGGCTCAGGTTCTCCAGCGCCACCCAGGGGGGCTGGGGTTGGCGGTTGAAGGGATTGATACCGCCGCGCACCAGGAGGTCCGGTTCGGCGTAGATCGCCAGGTGGGGCGGGTGGTCGCGGCTGACCTGGACCAGCAGCTCGCTGACGTCGTATTCGAGCCAGTTTTCCCGGCCGCGGTCGAAGAAGGGAATCACGGCGGTCTTGTCGCCGCGTACCGCCGCCAGGCCGAAATACACCGGCGGGCCGCCGGGAGCGAGGGGGGCGCCGCGCAGGCCGCGGGCCACCGCCCGGTCCTCGGCCTCCGAGAACGGCTCCGGATCGATGACCTCGAGACGGATACGGCCGCCGCCGAGGCGTTGGTATTCCTCCAGCAGGGCCTTCACCCGGCGGGCGTAGTCGCGTAGCAGCGGCATGTCGCGGGTGGCCCGCTCGGAGAAATAGAACTCCAAGGTGACCGGTTCCGGCAACCCTTTGACGATGCGGCGGGTGCCGTCCGACAGGGTATAGAGCTTGTCCTCGGTCAGGTCGAGGCGCCAGTCGGGCAGACGGTCGATCAGGATGAGGGCGGTCAGCGCCCCCAGGAAAATGGCCAGTAACGTCAGACGGTTGCGCACGGCTATGCCTTGTTGCGTTCGATCACCACCGTGCAGGCGGCCAGCCAGGCGGCAATCAGGATCAGGAAGAAAGCCACGTCCTTCAAGTCCAGCACCCCCCGGCTGATGGCGTGAAAATGGGTCAGAAAGCTCAGGGAGGCGATCCCGTCCACCAGCCAGCCGGGCGCCCAGCGGTAGAAGGCGTCGAGCACCAGCGGGGAGCCGGCGGCAGTGAAGGCGAAGCAGACCACGGCGGTGAGAATGAAGGCGATCACTTGGTTGACGGTGGCCGCCGACAGGCACTCGCCGATGGCCAGATAGGCCCCGGCCATCAGCCAACTTCCCAGGTAGGCGGCCAGAATGACGCCGTTGTCGGGATCGCCGAGCCAGTTGACGGTGAGCCACAGGGGGAAGGTCAGCCCCAGGGCCAGGGCGGTGAAGCCCCAGGCGGCGAGAAACTTGCCCACCACCGCGGCGCGCAGGGTGATCGGCAGGGTCAGGAGCAGCTCGATGGTGCCGCTCTTGCGCTCCTCGGCCCACAGGCGCATGGACACCGCCGGGATCAGCACCAGATAGAGCCAGGGGTGGTAGTCGAAGAACGGCTGCAGATCCGCCTGGCCGCGTTCGTAGAAGCCCCCCAGATAGAACGTGAACACCCCGCTGAGGATCAGGAACATCACCAGGAACACGTAGGCCAGGGGGGTGACGAAGTAGGCGGTCAGTTCCCTTCGGCAGACGATCCAGGTCATGGGCGGGTCTTTCCTGTTGGCGGACGGATCATCCGGGACGGTCGAGAGCTTCCGCATCCGGATCG
>JALSGR010000145.1 GCA_026982635.1 Methylothermaceae bacterium
CGTTACACCTATGCCAATAACAATCTGGTGCGCGTCGACTCCCCACTGGCCGTGGAAGGCCGCATCGGCTCGACCACTTACGCCTATTACACCGCCGCCGACGGCACCAATCTCGACCACGCCATGCAGTCTTTCACCCGTCCGACCGGCTATTCGATGGCCTTCGAGTACTACACCAACGGAAAGACTTTCCGCCACACGGACAGCCTCGGCCAGAGCTTTACCTTCCGCTACAACACCTTCCGCCGTGAGACCACCACGGTGGACGAACGCGGCATCAGCCAGACCTATCTGTTCAACGAATGGGGCCAGCAGCTCCAGCATGTTCAGGGCGATGACTCGCGCACCCGCTACGAGTACGCCAACAAGGCTCATCCGCTGAAGGAAACCCGGCGCATCCATGCCTTGGGATACGAAACGAAAAACACCTATGACACCGCTGGCAATCTGACCAAAACCACCCTGCCCGATGGCAGTACGCTGGAATATTTTGGCTACAATACTTTTGGCCTGCCCACTTGGATAAAATCCCCCAACAACGGATATGACACCCACCATCGTTATGATAGTAGTGGCAATCTCACTGAAATCATCAAACTAAAAATAGGAGGACGTACTAAATATAAATATTACTTTTTCGGATTCAGATTCGGGCGCAAAATGTCAGCAGATCTTTCACCGAACAATATCCTGAGTTGGACCATCAACACCTACGACACCCACGGCAATCTGAAAACCACCAAACAGGTACGGGACTTCGCCACCCGGGCCGGGCCGACGATCGAATATACCTACGACGGCAACGCCCTCAATCCCGTGACCGTCAAACGCTGCGGCCTGCAACAAGATGCGTCCGGTACGCTCACCAATCACTGCATCAGCGTCGCCCAGACCTTCGACGCCCTGGGCCGGCCCACAAAACTGGCCACCGACAAGCTCTTCACCCAGCAGCGCCGCTACGACGCCAACGGCCGCATCATCCGCGCCACCGACGCCACAAACCGCTGGCGCGATTACAGCTACACCGCCAACGGCCAGCCCGCCGGCCAAAGCCTCACCGGCGTCAATGCATCCGGCAACGTCGCCCTGCTCGACCACAGCAGCATGGCCTTCGATACGCTGGATCGCCCCGTCAGTCGTTTTGACAGCGCGGGCTTTGGCACCCATACCGAATACGACGAAGTGGGCAATGTCACCGCCATCACCAACCCCGACGGTTACACCATCCGCTTTGAATACGATGCCAACAACCGTCCCACCCGCGCCTTCGATGAGCACGACCGGGCGGTGAGCACCGACTACGACATCGGCGGCCGTCCCGTCCGCGTCACCGATCCCAATGGCAACAGCACCACCTATGCATACTACGGCGCCGAGGAAAACGGCCGCCTCCGGCGCGTCACCCAGGCCGACGGCCAGTGGCTGGACTATTTCTACGACCGCAACGGCAACGTCATCCGCACCCGTGACAATGCAGGACGCGAAAACCGCACCGATTATGACGCCCTCAACCGGCCCATCCGCCGCGTCGGCCCGGTGCACAACAGCCATGGCCTGAACAACATCCGCCAGGTCACCGTCACCACCTACAACGCCCTGGGCTTCGTCACCGCCATCCGCGCCGGTTACACCACGGATACCACCGGCAACCCCGGCCGCGACATCCTCACCACTCAGGCCAGCTACAGCTACGACGACTTCGGCCGCCGTCTCACGGACACCGACGCCAATGGCAAAGTGACCCGCAACACCTACGACCAATACGGCAACGCCGTGCGCAAGGTCTCCCCCAACGGCCACATCATCGAATGGACCTACGACCACAGCCGCAACGGCCTGTTGACAAAACAGACCGCCTGGCTATCCAGCGGCGACAGCAACCCCCACATCACCACCTACGCCTACAACGACCTCGGCCAGGTGACCAAAGTCACCAGCCCGGAGGTCACCTACACCTATCGTTACGACAACGCCAACCGCCTCAAAACCATCACCGACAGCCGCGGCAACAAGACCCTGCGCTACGACTACAGCCCCGGCGGCCAGCTCACCGCCATCAGCGAGACCGATGCCAATGGCAATCCCATCGGCAAGCGCAGCGACTTCCTCTACGACGCCACCCGCCGCCTCACCGCCATCACCACCCCCAACGGCGAGCAGGTCAACTTCCTCTTCGACGCCGGTGGCCGCCTGCAGGAAACCCATCTGCCCAACGGCGTCAGCGCCCGCTATCAATACGATGCCGGCAACAAGCTCACCCGGCTTGTCAATCGCACCCGTCAGGGCATCATCAGCCAACATGATTACGACTACGACGCCGTGGGCCGCCGGAAAACCCACACCGAGACCATCGCCGGCACCACCACGAACCATGGCTACGTCTACGACAACCTCGACCGCCTCACCCAGGTGCTCAACGGCGCCACCCCGGTCGAAACCCTCACCTACGATCCATACAACAACCGCCGCACCCGCACCGCCGGCGGCGCCACCCACTACTACCGCTACGACGCCGCCCAGCAGCTCAACCGCATCCTCACCGGCTCCGACACCGGCAGCGAAATCGCCCGCTTCCAGTACGACGCCAGCGGCAACCTCACCTACAAAAGCCAGGGAGGCATCACCCGCACCTACACCTACGACGCCCTCGACCGCCTCACCCGGGTACAAGGCAGCGACATCGCCACGGAAAGCTACCGCTACGACCCCCAGGG
>JALSGR010000146.1 GCA_026982635.1 Methylothermaceae bacterium
AGTCCATGTAGTCGAGCTCGAAGTCGAACATGGCGCGGAACTGGCGTTCGCAGTTCCAGTGGGTCAGCTTGGCGTTGTCGAGGAGCATGACGCTGGAGGCGTAGCAGCGGTCGAGCCACCACTTGGGGCCGGAGCGGGGCCGGCACAGGATCGCCTTGCCGCCCATGTCGCGGGACAACAGCTCCCAGACGTCGCCGACGGCGAAGATGTCGGGATCGACCACCACCGCCCGGCCCCGATAGTTCATCAGTTCCGGGGGCATGAAGCGCAGCGGGGTGAAGGACTGGAGGTCGTCGTTGCGCCAGATGCGTTTGACACCGTCGCGCAGAAAGGGCTTGCCCTCCATCTCGCGGAAGAAGGGGTAATCCTTGTGGTGGATGATGCGGACGTCGAACTTGTCCGGGTGCAGGGAATTGCGCTTCATGGAGTACTGGGCCACCAGGGCGCCGATCCACTGCTTGTGGTTGGTGTGGACGAAGACGCAGTGATCTTTGGAGGGAGTCATAGGTTCACCACCTGTTTGCCTGAGGTATAGCCGTACACCGGATCGAGGCGGTCTTCCACCAGGGCGTCGATCCGTTCCACCTGCTCGTCGTCGAAATAGTCGCGCCAGCCGCCCACCTTGGCGCGGCGGACCTTGTAGGAATTGGGATTGTTCCGGTCCTTGGGCACCAGGCGATTGCCGCTGAGCCAGAATTTCCTTTCCTGCTCCAGCTTGCGCATGTTCTCCACCGAGGCGTAGTCCACCGCGTCGCGGATTTCCGCCTCGGTGCCCGGGGTGCCCAGGAAATCGGTGATGCGCTTGAGCTGCCCGGCGGTGTCGGCGCGCATGTCCTCGTAACGGACCAGGAGGAAGTCGTCGATGTTTCCCATCTCCCGGGCCCACAGGTTGAGGAAGTCGATGATCTTGGGCAGCCCGGCGTCCTCGTTCATGACGAATTCGAACAGGGAGATGTCGGCCCCATGGGGGGGATAACGGTTGAGCTTTTTCTTCGCCGGCCGCATGCGGAATTTCCACTGGAAGAACTGGGAGACGGCGACGTCCCGGGGATCGCGGGCCAGCAGGATCACCTTGTGGCCGTAGTAGTCGATCTTGGAATCGGCGTGGCCGGTGTAATCCTTCAGATAATTGTCGTGGGTGAAGAACAGCTTGGGGATCGCCGGGTTTTGCTTGTGCAAGTTGTCAAAACCCAACAACTGGTCCGAGGCCAGTCCGTGCTTGGTTTTGTAAAAGCGCGACAGCATGACGCGCAGCCAGGTGCGGCCGCTTTTGCCGAAGGAGACGATGACCGCGTCGCACAGGGCCAGTTTCCGGGCTTCCTCCTTGCCGCGCAGGCGCCGTTCCAGGGCGATCCGCTCCGATTCTGGGCGGAAGAACGCCGTGGCTACGATGAGGCGGCGGGAAATTTGCTTCCAGATGTTATGCATGATGGATCGAAGGGGGGTTGATGATTGATAAAGACATTCTAACCGACGGCTTGTTTCCAGATACAGACTGTAGTAAATTTGCATCAAAAATACAATTTGTTGTTTTTTGTCTGCTATACTTCTTCGCCATCGGGAGCTCAAAGGCATGTGGTTCATGGTTCACAAGTGGTTGGGGAGACAGGGCGGCGATTCGGCCGCGCCGCGTGTCTGGGCCCTGTTGAACCATCGAACCGGGGAGAATTCCCAGGTCCTGGCGCTGGCCGAGGCGCTGGGCTGGCCTTTCGAGATCAAACGCTTCACCTATCGCCGCACCGTTCCCTATCTGTTGTTGGGGGCCTCTTTGGCAGGTATTCATCGCGACCGGTCCGATTCCCTGGCGCCCCCCTGGCCGGACCTGATCATTTCCGCCTCGGCCCGCAACGAGCCTATCTGCCGCTGGATTCAGCGCCAGGCCGCGCGCGAGGGGCATCGGGTCCGTCTGGTCCACATCGGCCGTCCCTGGAATCGTCTCGATCGCTTCGATCTGGTCATCACCACCCCGCAGTACCGGTTGCCTCAGCGTCCCAACGTGCTGCACAACAGCACCACCCTGCATCGGGTCACCGGGGAACGATTGCAGGCCGAGGGACGACGATGGCGCTCCCGTTTCGCCCATCTGCCCCGTCCCCTGATCGCCGTGATGATCGGCGGGAGCAGCGGTCCCTACGTCATGGACGAGGCCGCCGCCCGCCGGCTGGCCGCCGAGGTGAACGCCTTGGCGCGGCGGCGGGGCGGGTCGCTGCTGGTGACCACCAGCGCCCGGACGCCCCGCGGCGTTCTCGAAGCGTTCTCCGAGGAAATCGACGTGCCGGCGCATCTGTTCCGCTGGAGCGCCGATTGTGCGGAAAATCCCTATTACGCTTATCTGGCCCTGGCGGCGGAGATCGTGGTCACCAGCGACAGCGTCTCCATGATGACCGAGGCGTGCGCCACCGGTAAACCGGTCCACGTTTTCGACCTGGCCCGGGTGAGGCGCCATCCGCTGCACTGGAGCCTCGACCGGCTGCGCTCCGTCATCTACCGCTGGGCCATGGATTGGCTGCCGAAACGCCTGACCCGCGATCTGTCCCTGGTGCATCAGCGCGTGATCGACGAGGGGCATGCGGTCTGGCTGGGCCAGTCTCTGCCGGATGCGAATGACGCCTGCTTCCCCACCGATATGGAACGGGCGTTGGAACGGGTACGGGCCCTGTTTCACGAGTCCGCGCCGGATCCGCTCCCACTGCGTCCGGCCTTCTCCCA
>JALSGR010000147.1 GCA_026982635.1 Methylothermaceae bacterium
CTGACGCCAACCAAAGCATTTATGGGACGGGGATGCCGTGGAAATCTGTCGCTGAGGAGCTCAATTTTGCTGGCCGCACTACGATTCTGAGGCGCAATTATCGGACGACGAGAGAGATCTGGGAGGCAGTACTTCAGCTCGCTCCCTCGTCAGATGAGAACGACGAAGAAACTCTTCGAGTCGATCCGGTCTTCCACGGTGAGCCCCCCATGCTGGCGTTGTACAGCTCGAAGGCAGACTGGGTGCAAGCGCTCAATCCGTTTATTGCCCAGGCGATGCGGGAGGAACGAGTCGGGCCCGACTCCGTGGCCATCCTGTGCCGCACACGCAAAGATTTCGAGCCGGTTCTTCAAGGCCTCGATCCCAGATTCCGACCAAAGGCCATGCAGTCCCACAACATGGACATACTGCACCCCGGCACCAAGGTGACGACCATCCACGCTTCCAAGGGTCTTAGCTTTCCTATCGTGGTGGTGGTCGGTGTCGAAGACGGTACGATGCCTTTCGTGTCTCACGACGGCGACCCCGACCAGCTTCTCCGCGAGCAGCGCCTGCTATTCGTCGCATGCACGCGGGCGATGCGCCGGCTCATGGTTCTGGCGAGCGCAAGCACACCATCGCCCTTTATCGACAAGGTCACCGACGATCTCTGGGATGTCGTCCGCATTTGATCCTCACCAGCGGATGAAGAGGTATTCGCAAATCTTGTGGATGGGGGCATGGTCAGGCGGCGACGTCTCCGGTGGTGTTGTTGGGGTGGCTCCTTTCTTGTAGGTGTCCATCGATGAAGACGGCTCCGGCTCGGACGAGGGGGACGAGGTGGTGGCCGTCGATGCGTCGCCACCGGTCCTGGGCGGCGTCGACGAGCTTGTAGGCCATGGCGAGCGCTGCCCGCCGGTTGCCGGCTCCTTTGGTGGTTCGGGTTCGCAACCGGACGGTGGCGAAGGTGGATTCGATGGGGTTGGTGGTGCGCAGATGCTTCCAATGCTCTTTGGGGAAGTCGTAGAAGGTCAGGAGGGTGTCGAGCTCTCCGGTGATCTTGGCGACCGCCTTGGGGAAGTCGGCGAACCGTTCGGCGAAGGTCTGGGCGGCGTCGAGGGCGTCGCCTCGAGTCTCGGCGAGATAGATCCGATGGATCGCTCTCTTGGCTTCCCGATGGAGCCGTTTCGGGAGGGCGTTGATCACGTTCTTGGTCTTGTGCACCCAGTCGCGTTGCTGACGCACCTGGTCGTCGAAGACATCCCGAAGCGCCGCCCAGAACCCCAAGGCGCCGTCCCCGACCGCCAAGGTCGGAGCTCTCAGCCCCCGAGCTTTGAGGTCCCGCAGCAGATCGGCCCACGACTCGGTGGATTCCCGGTAGCCGTCGGCCAAGGCGACCAGCTCCTTGCGGCCGTCGGGGCGGACCCCCACGATCACCAAACAGCACAGCCGATCCTGATTCCCGGAAGCGTCAGGGAGGCGCACGTTGAACCAGATCCCGTCCACCCACCAGTACACGTAGTCGACCCCAGAGAGGTCCCTGGCGGCCCAGCGGGCCCACTCGGCCTGCCACGCCTCGGTCAACCGGGAGATGGTGGAGGCCGACAGCCCGGCGTCCGTGCCGAAGAACTCGGCCAACGCCGGAGCGAAATCCCCCGTCGACAGGCCCCGCAGATACAACACCGGCAGCACCTCAGACACCTTCGGGGAGCGGCGCATATAGCGAGGCAGAATCGCCGGGGAGAACGACTCGCCCGGCCTCGGGTCATGAACCCGAGGGGCTTTCACCTCGACGGCACCCGCCGCGGTGATCACCTTCCGGGGCGGCAGGAACCCGTTGCCGACCACCACCCGGCGGCCCTCCGCGTCGCAGATATCGGCATACGCATCGAGGTATGCCCGACGTTCCGCCTCCAACGCCACCGCCAGCATCTCCTGAGCCGCCAGACGGCACAGCTCATCCAGATCCACCGGCGTCTCCGCACCCGCCGGCACCCCAACATCGGGATCATGCACTATCTTCAACATCGGCGTACTCCTCCTCGCCGGCTCCAACCGGCGACTCGTGAAACGAACATTCAGGAGAGTACGTCGCGTCCCAACCAGCAACCCGTCATCCACAACTTCTGGGTATACCTCGCTCAAGGCGCCGTTGCACACGTCCCGACCGATACTGAGGTCAACTACTTCGAATGCCTCAATGCTCTCACAGGCGTGGAGTTCCTTTCTGCGTACGCCGCTGGATTGCATAACGTGCCAGAACCCTTTTTCGCGATCGATATGCGCTGCAACCGCCAAGCCTCCGGCCTCGACTGTGGCGATCGCGAGTTGGTCGAGGCGCATCGAGCTAATGACCTCGGTGTCTCCAAAGTCACTCTCTCCGATACCGGCCCGGATGAGCAAGTCGCGGATGATGCTGGTCTCTGTCGTCGGATCGAAGATCGCTAGCAGATGTCCCTCACTTGTGCTGATCTCGACCCCCGGAAAGACGACGAGGCCGCTGCCTTCTGCCGCTTGGCGCATGTCGTCACACCACGCAACAGTGTTGTGATCCGCTACCACGATGACATCAAGTCCGGCGCGGAGTGAGGCCGCAACCACTTCGGCGGGGGTACGCTTAGCGCAGTGCTCGTGCACGTCAGGCGAAGCAGGAGTGTGGACGTGCACATCGATCCGTCGGAATGCCGCTCCGGCGTTACGTGCGAGAAGACTCTCTATTC
>JALSGR010000148.1 GCA_026982635.1 Methylothermaceae bacterium
GGGAAGGCGGTGAAGACGGCCAGCGACAGGGCCAGCAAGGGGACCAGGGCGAGCAGGGTGGTGTAGGAAAGGGCGGCGGCGCTGTGGGTACACCGACTTTCGTCGAACCGGCGCCAGAAGTAGTGCCAGAACGCCGCCAGCCGGCTCAGGCGCGCCACCAGGGCGGAACGGGGCGGAGCATTGGTTGGCGTTTCAGCTTTGTGATACCATTTCGCCACTGTTTTCCATCGGCACAACGAACCAAGACCGCGTATTCATGGCTAAAGAAGACGTCATCGAAATGGAGGGAACCGTGATCGAGACCCTGCCCAACACCATGTTCCGGGTGAGGCTCGACAACGGTCACGTCATCACCGCCCACATCTCGGGGAAGATGCGCAAGCATTACATCCGCATCCTCACCGGGGATCGGGTCAAGGTGGAGATGACCCCCTACGACCTGACCAAAGGCCGCATCACCTTCCGCCTCAAGTGATCCGGTGCCCCGTCATGCCGGGGTGACCGGCTTGCCGCTTTCCACCGAGAACTTCAGCTCGCCGTTCTGGACGAAAAACTTCACGTGACCGCCTTCGGTCAGGCGACCGAACAGCAGGTCTTCGGCCAGCGGCTTCTTCACGTGTTCCTGGATCACCCGCGCCATCGGCCGCGCTCCCATCTTGGGATCGTAACCGCGCTCGGCCAGCCATTCCCGCGCCTGGGGCGTCAGTTGCAGGGTCACACCGCGCTCGGCCAGTTGCGATTCCAGTTCGAAGATGAACTTGTCCACCACCTGGCCGATGACCTTGCGGTCCAGGGGGCGGAACTGGATGATGGCGTCGAGGCGGTTGCGGAACTCCGGGGTGAAGGTCTTCTCGATCACCTTCATGCTGTCGGAGGAGTGATCCTGGGGGGTGAAGCCGATGGAGGCGCGGCTGGTTTCCGCTGCGCCGGCGTTGGTGGTCATGATCAGGATGATGTTGCGGAAATCCGCCTTGCGGCCGTTGTTGTCGGTCAGGGTGCCGTGGTCCATCACCTGGAGCAGCAGGTTGAAGACGTCCGGGTGGGCCTTTTCGATCTCGTCGAGGAGCAGCACCGCGTGGGGGTGCTTGTTGACCTCCTCGGTGAGCAGCCCGCCCTGGTCGTAGCCCACGTACCCCGGCGGCGCGCCGATCAGCCGCGACACCGTATGCCGTTCCATGTACTCGGACATGTCGAAGCGGATCAGCTCCAGCCCCAGCAGTTTGGCCAGTTGGCGGGTGACTTCGGTCTTGCCCACGCCGGTGGGACCGGCGAGCAGGAAGGCGCCGATGGGCTTCTGTTCCGTCCGCAGACCGGCACGGGCCAGCTTGATCGCCGCCGCCAGTTCCTCGATGGCCTCGTCCTGGCCATACACCAGCATCTTCAGGTTCTTTTCCAGATCGCGCAGCTTTTCCTTGTCGTTGGCCGATACCGTCCGCGGCGGAATACGGGCGATCTTGGCGACGACCTGCTCGATCTCCCCGGTATCGATGACCGCCTTGCGCTTGTCTTCGGCGAGCAGACGCTGGCGGGCACCGGCCTCGTCGATGACGTCGATGGCCTTGTCGGGCAGGTGGCGGTCGGTGATGTAGCGCGCCGACAGCTCCGCCGCCGCCCGGAGGGCCTCTTCGGTGTATTGGACCTGGTGATGCTCCTCGAAGCGGGACTTGAGGCCCTTGAGGATTTCGAAGGTTTCCTCGACGCTGGGCTCGTGGATGTCGATCTTCTGGAAACGGCGGGCCAGCGCCCGGTCCTTCTCGAAGATGCCGCGGTATTCCTGATAGGTGGTCGAGCCGATGCAGCGCAGCTCACCGGAGGCCAGCACCGGTTTGATCAGGTTGGAGGCGTCCATCACCCCGCCGGAGGCGGAGCCGGCGCCGATGATGGTGTGGATTTCGTCGATGAACAGGATCGCCTCCGGCTGGCGCTTCAACTGGGCCAGCAGCGCCTTGAGGCGTTTTTCGAAATCGCCGCGGTACTTGGTGCCGGCCACCAGAGCGCCCAGGTCGAGGGCGTAGATCACCGCGTTCCGCAGCACCTCGGGGACTTCCTCCTCGACGATCTTCTTGGCCAGCCCTTCGGCGATGGCGGTCTTGCCGACCCCGGCCTCACCCACCAGCAGTGGGTTGTTCTTGCGCCGCCGGCACAACACCTGGATGGTGCGCTCGATTTCCGCCTCCCGGCCGATCAGGGGATCGATGCGACCGGCCCGGGCGGCCTCGTTGAGATTGGTGGCGTATTTGGCCAGGGGATTGCCGGCGCCTGCGTTCTGGCTCTCCTCGTTGTTCTCGCCCATCTCTTGGGGGGAAGGGTCGCTTTCCTGCTCGTCTCTCACCTTGGATATGCCGTGGGCGATGTAGTTCACCACGTCGAGGCGGGTGATGTCCTGCTTGTGGAGCAGATAGACGGCGTGGGAGTCCTGTTCGCTGAAGATGGCCACGAGGATGTTGGCGCCGGTGACCTCCTTCTTCCCCGAGGACTGGACGTGGAACACCGCCCGCTGCAGCACCCGCTGAAACCCGAGGGTCGGCTGGGTTTCCCGGTTGACTCCGGGGGGGATGAGGGGGGTGGTTTCGTCGAGGAACTGGACCAATTCCTCACGCAACTGATCGAGATTGCCGCCGCACGCCTTCAACACCTCCACGGCGCTGGCGTTGTCGAGCATCGCCAGCAACAGGTGCTCGACGGTGATGTATTCGTGGCGCTTGGTGTGGGCGTATTTGAAAGCCGCGTTGAGGGATTGTTCCAGCTCTTTGCTTAACATGACAGGACCCGTTCGGTCTGTTGATCTTCAGGCTTCTTCCATCGTACACAACAACGGATGCTGATGGCGACGGGAATATTCGTTGACCTGCTGAACCTTGGTTTCCGCCACGTCGCGGGTGAAGACGCCGCATACCCCGACCCCGCGGGTGTGGACGTGCAGCATGATCTGGGTGGCCTTTTCCTCGCTCATGCCGAAGAAGCGCATCAGCACCTCGACGACGAAATCCATCGGGGTGAAGTCGTCGTTCAGCAGGATGACCTTGTACAGCGGCGGTCGCTTGAGCTTGGGGCGGGCCTCCTGGACCGCCGTACCGGTGCCGCCGTCACCCGTCTGCACCTCGTCATTATATTGTGACATCGCTCGTTGCGGGAATCTCCTCGGTCGTTGGCGGAAGTCGTTCATGGCTGGCCTCGTCTTCGACCGTTTCGTTCGGATCAGGTTCAACGGCGTGGCCGTAAGTAGCGGGCGTAGGATTCGGTCCGGATCGTTCGGCGTCCTCCCCGCAGGGGAAGGATCCACATTTCGTACATGGACACGATCCACATGAACACGAACGACATCGCCATCCCGGCCCCGCCGGCCACCACCAGCCAGGCGAAATGGGGCGACAGCTTGGTCAGCCACCACGAGGCGATGTCGGTCATCTGGAACACGAAAGGCATGGACACCGCCACCGCTTTCAGCAGCTCGGGCACCCCCGAGGCGAAACAGAAGATGATCCCGACGAACATGAAGATGAAGGCGATGCCGAACAGATGAATGTGGGAAACCCGCACCAGCGACTGGATCGTGGCGCCGGTGTCGGTTTCGGCCCGTTTCTTCAGCGCCTCGTAGCGGGTGAAGTCCGGCAGGGAGGAATTGGCGTTGTGGCAGGTGATGCAACGCGTTTCGACGATCGGTTTGACGGTCTTTTCGTATTCGTCCCTGGGGGCGCCGTTTCGTACCCATTGAATGATCTTGAATCGCTCTTCGGGGGGGGCGAAAGGTTTCATGGAGCCGTTGAGCATGATCTCCAGCTTGGAGCCGGAGCGGTTGCCGTAATAGCTGTAGACGATGTCCTCGATGGAAAGGCCGAACTTGCCGTCCGCCAGGCCGTGGGTGAACAGAATCTGCAGCATGGCGACGAAATAGCCGATGGCGATGATGATGAGGTAGGCGGAGAACAGCACCTTGGCGGAAAACGGCAGATTGCGCAGTTCGTAGGTCATGAATGATTCCTGGATGGCAGCGAGAACGGTGGATCGGAAGTTACCGTTTTCATTATTTGCCGCGGCTTGGCGTTTGGCAAGACGAAATCCAGTAAAATAGACGGCCCTTTGCAGACGTATCG
Source organism: Methylothermaceae bacterium (assembly GCA_026982635.1). Lineage (GTDB taxonomy): Bacteria > Pseudomonadota > Gammaproteobacteria > Methylococcales > Methylothermaceae > Methylohalobius. The sequence continues at coordinate 4,095 of JALSGR010000148.1, forward strand.
CCCATGATCTGGAAACCCAACGTCACCGTCGCCGCCGTGATCGAACGAGATGGCCGCTATCTCCTGGTGGAGGAGGTCGTCGAGGGCCGCCGGGTCTTCAACCAGCCCGCCGGCCACCTGGAGCAGGGCGAATCGCTGCCGGACGCCGCCCGCCGGGAGGTGCTCGAGGAAACGGGGCGGCTGTTCACGCCCGAAGCCCTGGTGGCGGTGCAACTGCTGCCGGTGTCGGAGACCTTGACCTTCCTGCGCTTCACTTTCTGCGGCCAGGTGGACGACCACCGTCCCGACCGCCCCCAGGACCCGGACATTCTCGCCGTCCACTGGCTGAGCCGGGCCGAGATCGAGGCCCGCCGGGAACGGCTGCGCAGTCCGCTGGTCCTCGATTCCATCGCCGCCTACGAATCGGGTCGGCGTTGTCCCCTGAACCTGTTGGAACACTATCCATGAGCAACGTCATCGTCGGCATGTCCGGCGGGGTCGATTCATCGGTCACCGCCCTCAAGCTGTTGGAGGAGGGTCACGAGGTCACCGGCCTGTTCATGAAGAACTGGGACGAGGACGACGGTACCGAACACTGCACCGCGCTGCGCGACTTCGAGGACGCCCGGCAGGTGTGCGACCGCCTGGGCATCGAGCTGCACGCGGTCAACTTCGCCGCCGAATACTGGGACCGGGTGTTCACCCATTTCCTCGAGGAATACCGCGTCGGCCGCACCCCCAATCCGGACATCCTCTGCAACAAACACATCAAGTTCAAGGCGTTCCTGGACTATGCCCTGGATCTGGGCGCCGAGGTCATCGCCACCGGCCACTACGCCCGGGTGCGCCGCCATCTGGGGCGCTTCGAACTGCTGCGCGGCCGCGACGCCGCCAAGGACCAGAGTTATTTTCTCTACGCCATGGGGCAGGAAGCCCTGTCCCGGACCTGGTTCCCCATCGGCCATCTGGAAAAGGCCGAAGTGCGCCGCATCGCCGCCGCCGCCGGTTTTCCCAACCACGCCAAGAAGGACAGCACCGGCATCTGCTTCATCGGCGAACGCAAGTTCCGCGATTTTCTCCAGCGCTATCTGCCGGCCCGTCCCGGTCCCATCGTCACCCCCGAGGGGGAGGTGATCGGCGAGCATCAGGGGCTGATGTACTACACCCTGGGCCAGCGCCAGGGGCTGGGCATCGGCGGGCGCGCTGGCGGCGCCGGTCGGCCCTGGTACGTGGCCGCCAAGGATCTGGAGCGAAACGCCCTGGTCGTGGTCCAGGGCCATGACCATCCGTTATTGTTCCAGCGCGGCCTCGAGGCGGGCCAATTGGAATGGTTCGCCGGTCGTCCCCCCGGCGACGACTTCCGCTGCACCGCCAAGATCCGCTACCGGCAGCCGGATCAGCCCTGCCGTGTCCGCCGCCTCGGCGAGGACCGGGTCCAGGTCACCTTCGATCAGCCCCAGCGGGCCGTCACCCCGGGGCAGTCGGTGGTGTTCTACGACGGTGAGGTTTGTCTCGGCGGCGGCGTCATCGAAACCCTGAACCAAGGAGCCTGAACCATGCACACTCCCCTGACCGCCATCTCCCCCATCGACGGCCGTTACGCCGACAAGAACGAGGCGCTGCGCCCCCTGTTCAGCGAATACGGTCTGATCCGTCACCGGGTGCTGGTGGAAGTCCGCTGGCTCCAGGCCCTGGCGGCGGAACCGGCCATCGTCGAGGTGCCGCCCCTCTCGCCCGAAGCTCAGCGCTTCCTCGAGGATATCGTCACCAATTTCAGCGAGGCCGACGCCGAGCGGGTCAAGGCCATCGAACGCACCACCAACCACGACGTCAAGGCCGTCGAGTACTTCCTCAAGGAGAAAGTGGCCGGCGAGACGGAACTGGCCCGGATCGCCGAGTTCATCCACTTTGCCTGCACCTCCGAGGACATCAACAACCTGGCCTACGCCCTGATGGTGAAGACCGGCCGCGACGAAACCCTGCTGCCTCTGGTGGACGAGGTCGTCGAGGAGATCGCCCGCCTGGCGCACCGCACCGCCGCCGTGCCGATGCTGTCGCGCACCCACGGCCAGCCCGCCAGCCCTACCACCTTGGGCAAGGAGATGGCCAACGTCGTCCACCGCCTGCGGCGGCAGCGCCGCCAGTTGGCCGCCGTGGAAATCCTCGGCAAGATCAACGGCGCGGTGGGCAATTACAACGCCCACGTGATCGCCTATCCGGAAGTGGACTGGCCGGCCCTGTCCCAGCGTTTCGTCGAGGGGCTGGGCCTGGTCTGGAATCCCTACACCACCCAGATCGAACCCCACGACTGGATCGCCGAATTCTTCGACGCCCTCGCCCGTCTGGGCACCGTCCTCATCGACTTCGACCGCGACGTGTGGGGTTACATCAGCCTGGGATATTTCCGCCAGAAGACCGCGGCTTCCGAGGTGGGGTCCTCCACCATGCCCCACAAGGTCAATCCCATCGACTTCGAAAATTCCGAAGGCAACCTGGGGATCGCCAACGCCGTCGCCCGCCATCTGGCGGAGAAGCTGCCCGTCTCTCGCTGGCAGCGGGATCTGACCGACTCCACCGTGCTGCGCAACCTTGGGGTGGCCCTGGCCCACACCCGACTGGCCCTGCAGAGCACCCTCAAGGGGCTGGCCAAGCTCGAGGTGGACGAAGGGCGCCTGGCGGAAGACCTGGACACCAACTGGGAAGTACTAGCCGAGGCGGTGCAGACGGTGATGCGCCGCTACGGCGTCGAGCGCCCCTACGAGAAGCTCAAGGAACTGACCCGCGGCCGCCGTATCGACGCCGCCGGTTTGCGCGCCTTTATCGCCGGGCTGGACATCCCCGAGGACGCCAAACGCCGTCTGCAGGATTTGACCCCGGCGGACTACACCGGCCTGGCCCGCCGGTTGGCGGAGGGGATATGAAGCGTGGGTCGCCCGTCAATGGGGATGCGCGAAACGTCCCCAGATGGGATCGGCTTCGTTGTCTCCCAGATCGGCGAAATCCATGTGGGCGAAATCGTCGAGCCGGATGGGTTGAATGGGGGCTTGAGATTCCGGATAGATCGCTGTCATTCGGACTCGACTCGTATGCCCGCGGCGGGTTCTGAGGATTTCGGCGGGTAGGCCGAGATCTTCCATCCATAGGATCTTCAGCCGCGTGTCGGCGATTTTCCCGGCGTACCAACGTGCCGGATGCCCCATCACCGAGCGGCGGGCGCGCGGTTGAAGACGAGACAGCAGCGAAGGATCGAGCATGTGTCGCAACGTTTCCCATTCGGGGAGATTTCGTGTGCTCTTGAGATCCGAAGTGGTGTAGTCGATCGCTCGTCTTTCTTTCAACCATGCCTGTTGCATCGTCACTCGGTTCTTATGGCGATGCCAGATCCACACCATGCCCAAATCGGGGATCCGTTTCTCGATGCGATTCGCGCTTCGCAGATACCACCAGCTTTGGGATACGTGGTCGTTCCCGTGGGAAGTTTCGTACTGAACCACTAACGGAACGTCGCCGGCGGCATGAACCGCCGGCGGAGTGATGCGTCGGGTGGTGTCGGCGCATCCCGCCAACACCAGAAGCAACGCCGTTCCTATCCTTTTCCAGTAGCTATGAGATCCCATTTTCCTTCACCGGATCATTTCGCTTGGGGAGGCTCGCCGACGGCGGCTGTCCACATGGCGTGGAAGATGACGTTCTGCTCCAACACCCCGTGCAACAAGTACGCACCCGGCCCTTCCGCATAGATCGCCACGTCCTCGGCAGCATGGGTTTCGGCGGCCAGGGGTACCAGCGCTTCTTGATGGAAGCCTTCGTCCGTCGTATCGATCGTGCTCAGATCATGACCTTCCCGCCCGGCGACCGGATCGACATCGTAATGGGTGTCGCCGCCGGTTTCGAGGAAGGCGAAGCCTCTCCCGTTGGCGTAGGAGAGGGTGGTGTAGGGTTTGCCGTCTTTCGCCAGGGTTGGCTCATTCTTGGGATTGCCGGCGGAATCGTTGCCGATCACTTTCCCCAGAATGGGGTTTCCCCGCGTCGGATAGCCGGCGATGGTGAACACGTGACTGTGGTCGGCGGTCACGATGATCAACGTATCGCCTGGATCGGTCAGTTTACGTGCCGTTTCGACCGCTTTCGCCAGTTCGATGGTATCGGTCAGAGCGCGGAAGGCGTTGCCGGCATGATGGGCATGATCGATCCGCCCCGCTTCCACCATGAGGAAAAATCCGTTGGGATTTTTGTCGAGTATGCAGATCGCCTTTTCGGTCATCTCGCTCAAAGACGGCTCGCCGCCGACATCGTCGGGGCGATCGTACTCGTATTCCATATGGGAGCGATTGAAAAGACCGAGCAAGTGCGTCACTTTTTCGGTATCGATAGCATCGAATTGCTCCTTGTTCCAGACGTAGGCGGCATTGGGGTAGCGCGATATCCATTCAGCGGTCAGATCACGACCGTCGTCCCGCTCCCCGGTTTTTTCAGGGTTTTCCGGATCCGGTTGGGTCCGTGGCAGGAAGCTTCGACGTCCGCCTCCCAACGCCACATCGATTCCGTCCCCGTAGGGGAATTCGATCAACTGTCGTGCGATGTCCTTGCAACCGTTTTGCTTGGCTTCCTCGGTCAGATCGTGATCGTCTTCCCAATTGCGCTCCGGTACGTGGGCGTAAGTGGCCGCCGGCGTGGCATGGGTGATCCGAGCGGTGGTCACGATACCAGTGGCGTAGCCGGCCATCTCCGCATACTCGAGCAGCGTCGTCAACGCCTTTCCTTGAGAGCTGGCACAATCGCCGCGAACGACGCTCTGATCCACGGAGATGACGCCGGCTTTGGTTTTGACGCCGGTCATCATCGCCGTCATGGTGCCAGCCGAGTCGGGGGTTTGTTGATTGGTGTTGTAGGTTTTGGCCAGTGCCGTATAGGGAAGTTTTTCGAATGCCAGAAAGTTCTCTTCCCCCGGTTCCCCTCGCAACTGTCCTTCCAGGATTCGGGCGGCGGTGACGGTGGAAATCCCCATTCCGTCGCCGACGAACAGGATGATCCGTTTCGCCTTGCCTGCGGCGGTCGTTTGGGCCGCTTGATGTCGGGCGATGGTCTGCCGTCCGGCGTCGAACCAACCCTTCGCGTCTTCGGCCATCGCCGTCGTCAGGTGTCCCAGCGCTGCCGCGAGGAGACAGGTTTTCATGGTCGTCTTCATCGTTGCCCTCCTGATTTGTGGTGAGGATGGGGGGCATTTAACCCTCCACGATTGACGAACCGATGACGCTTCCGTGACAGATCGGAGACATTCCGCTATCCGGGGTTTTGTGGCTGGATTCTGGTGAAATCGTTGGCGTGGGTGTTCAGTCGTCGATTTTGTGAACCCGGTCACAGTAAAGCGACGGTTTTCTGCCACACTTAAGACCATGGTCGTCGTGCGGATGGTGGTGAATCTGCCCTCTATCCCCTCCTCCCTCCGCTGCCACCGGCGGCGACCTGGCCCCGGGATCGGCCAGGACGGCCGGGCCGGGGTTTTCTTGTCAGCCATCTGAAGCGGCCCCGGCGGATCAGCGAGAGGTATTGATAAAGCCGGTACTCGACATCTATCGCTTGGGGTTTTCCGGTCCCCTCCGAAAGAAATCAGGTGGCAAGAAAACCGGCGCCCTGACCTGGGTTTTGGAAGGATTGCGTGATATATTGAACAGTTACGCGATCGACACCCTAAAAGCGCCGTCCACGCCGGCAGCCCCGCTGCCCAGCCGGATCGCCTCGATCATGCAGGGCAGCACCGAAACCACTTTCTACGTGCTGGCGGTCTATGGCGGGGCGGTGGGCATCCGGCGGGTGGGTCACGCGCTTTCCTGCGCCTTGATCACCGATGCCGCCGGTCTGACCGCGGCGGTTGTGATTGGCTACTGGTTCTTCGGATGACAATGCAAGTCGCTTTCCAAACCCTCGGGTGCCGCCTCAACGAGGCGGAAACCGAAGCCTGGGCGCGCCAGTTCCGCGCCGCTGGGGCGGCGGTGGTGCCGGCGGCGCAGGCCGACGTGGTGGTGCTCAACACCTGTGCGGTCACCGGTGAGGCGGTCCGCAAGTCGCGCCAATGGGTGCGGCGGCTGCGGCGCGCCAACCCGCGCGCCCGGCTGGTGGTGAGCGGCTGCTACGCCACTCTTCATCCCGATCAGTTGGCCCGGGAGCTGGGGGTGGATCTGGTGGTTCCCAACCGCGACAAGGACCGTCTGGTGGAACGGGTGCGGCAGCTGTTCCCGTTCGCGGCGGCCCCGACCGAACCCCCGGTTTTCCCCCGCAGCCGGCAGCGCGCCTTCGTCAAGGTGCAGGACGGCTGCCGCCACCGCTGCACCTTCTGCATCGTCACCGTCGCCCGGGGCGGGGAACGCAGCCGTCCCATCGACGCGGTGGTGGCCGAGATCCGCGCTCTGCGCGCCGAGGGGGTGCAGGAGGCGGTGCTTAGCGGCGTGCATCTGGGCGGCTACGGCAGCGATCTGGGGGTGTCGCTCACCGATCTGCTGGCCACGGTGCTGGCGCGGACCGATCTGCCGCGTCTGCGCCTCGGTTCCCTGGAGCCTTGGGAGCTGGACGAAGGTTTCTTCGCCCTATTCGAGAACCCGCGCCTGATGCCGCACCTGCACCTGCCGCTGCAGAGCGGTTCCGACGCGGTGCTCAAGCGCATGGCGCGTCGCTGCCGGGTGGACGATTTCCGCGAGCTGGTGCGTCTGGCGCGCCGTTATCGTCCCGATCTGGTATTGACCACCGACATCATCGTCGGCTTTCCCGGGGAAACCGACACCGATTTCGAGCGCACCTTGGCGCTGGTGGCGGAGATCGGTTTCGCCCACGTGCACATCTTTCCTTATTCTCCCCGGCAAGGGACGGCCGCGGCCGCCTTTCCCGGCCAGGTGGACGAGCGGATCAAGCGGGCGCGCAGCCGCCGTCTCCACGAACTGGCCGCCCGACTGCGGCGGCGGGCTTTGGAAGCCCACGTCGGTCGCACCGCAGAGGTGTTGTGGGAAAAGGCGGAGACGCGCACCGGCCGTACCGGCTTTTCCGGCTACACTCCCCACTACCTGCGGGCCTGGATGGCGGCGACGCCGGAAGCCGATCTGGGCAACCGCATCCAGACCGTGAAGCTGACCGGCATCGCCCCCGAAGGCGACCGGCTGATCGCCGAGCCGGTCTAGCCCGGGCGGCGGGCGCCGACGAAATAGACGGTGGCGGCGATCACCGCCGCCGGCGGCATGACGATGTTGAGCAGCGGCACGCCGATGCCGAACATCACCACCCCGCCAAGGGTCAGGTTGCCCAGCCTGGCCTTGGCCAGCAGGCGGCGCTGCTCCGGGAAGAGGATGCCGTGGTTGGCCAGGGGATAGGCGGTGTATTCCAGTCCCATGAACCAGGCGTTGAACAACAGCCACAGAAACGGCGCCGCCAGGTTCAGGCCGGGAATCACCGACACGATGGCGAGGGGAACCGCCCGGGTGACGAAATAACCCAGACGGCGCAGTTCGGCCCCCATCTCCCGGACCACCGCCCGGGTCAGGCTGGTTTCCGGCGGCTGGGGGGGGACGCCGGTGAGCAGTTCCTCGGTGCGCTCGGCCAGCTTGTCGTAGAAGGGGGAGGCCAAAAGATTGGCCACCAGGGTGAAACTGAAGAAGGTGATGAGGATGAAGGCGAGGCCGAACAGGGGCCACAGCAACCAGCGCAGCCAGTCGAGCCAGCCGGGAATCAGCCAGTCGAGAAAGTCGGCGAAGAAATAGCCGGCCACCGCGAAGGCGCCGCTGTACAGCAGCAGGTTGATCGCCAGCGGAATCAGGACGAAGCGGCGCAGGGTCGGCTGCGGCAGCAGGGCGATTCCCCGCCACAGGCAGTGGAGGGCGTAGATCGGATTGTTGAGTTTGCGGACGTCGTATTCTTCCAGAGGCATGGCGTTACGCAGGGTTGAGACGAAAGATCCATTGTACCGCCACGGCCTTCGGTGCGGGTAACCGAATTTCCGCCGGCGCTCTCATGCCGCCAATGCCGGTTTGGTTTCCGGATAGAGCTTGGAGTAGGGAATCAAGGTGTTCTTTCTCGAGAACATGGCGTTGACTTCCGACGAACGTTTAGCGATGCCGTCGAAGCCATTGGCCAGGTCGCCCAGGTAGGGGTAACGGGTGCCCCGATGTTCGCAGGCTTCGCCGATGACATGCATTTCCATGCCGAAGTGGCCGATGATGCGCATGATGGAGCGACGGCAAAGGAACAACCAGTAATCGAGTCCCACTTGGGCGCTGCAATCCTTGGCGGCCCGGATCAGCCCCAGCAGGACTTCCGGCTCGTTGATTTGCTGGCGCTCACCGTGGCGGCGGTAGGATTTGAGTATGGAAAGGCGTGACAGTTCGGCGAACCGCTTGCCTTTCGTATCGAAGCCGTCCAGGGAGAAGCGTGCGATGCGTGCGACGGGCAGGGTTTCCGGAGGGCCGAGCACCAGGCGTGCCGTGGCGATCCATTGGCCGGTGGGTTTGTGTTGGATCAACAGGTGGATCGAGCGTTCGTCATAGCAATCGATTTCCATTTGATCCTCGAAATGATCCACCGGCTCGAAACGCTTTTCCAGGCAATAGACCCGATAACGGAGATGATAGTGAATGGACTTGCTTTCCCCGGTGTCGGCGATGACTGCCCGATAGCGATCGTCAAACATGAATCCCCTCCTTGAACAATTCTTAATGGAACATGAACAGAATCCGGCCCTTTGTTACGCAAGAAATGGGCCATGCGGCGCTGTGGCGGCCGTTTGCGGGAAAACGAAGACAACCGAGTCGTGGAAGTGATGCCGGTAAGCGACAGATAATGTTGGTATCTTGTTAATTACATGAAATTCAAAGGGAAATAGGGTGTCGCCTATCGGCGACAGTTGGTAGGAGGAATGAACCATTTTGGTCAACCATCGGGAGACGGTCTGTTTCAAGCGATAGGGGGAAAGGAGGATGAAGGCGATCGAAATCAGCCGGCCGGGCGGGCCGGAAGTGTTGCGGCTGGTGGAACGGCCGATGCCAGAGCCGGGGCCGGACGAGGTGCTGATCCGGGTGGCGGCCGCCGGAGTCAACCGACCCGACGTCATGCAGCGCCGGGGGCTCTATCCGCCACCACCGGGGGCCTCGGACATTCCCGGTCTGGAAGTGGTGGGGACGGTGGCCGCCCTGGGCGGGGAGGTGACGCGCTGGCGTCCGGGCGATCAGGTGTGCGCCCTGCTGACCGGTGGGGGCTATGCGGAATATTGTGTGGCATCGGCCGCTCTTTGTCTGCCGATCCCCGAGGGGTTGGATCTTGTTCAGGCCGCGGCGATACCGGAGACTTATTTCACTGTCTGGGACAACGTGCTCGAGCGTGGCCGGCTGCAACCCGGCGAACGGTTTCTGGTCCACGGGGGCGCCGGCGGTATCGGAACCACCGCCATTCAGCTGGCCAGGGAACTGCGTCGGGCGGAAATCTACACCACCTGCGGCAGCGATGCCAAATGCCGCTTCTGCCGGCGATTGGGCGCCGCGGCGGCTATCGATTATCGCCAGCGGGATTTCGCCGATGAAATCGCCCGTCTGACCGGGGGCGAGGGGGTGAATCTGATCCTGGACATCGTCGGCGGCCCCTATTTCCAGAGAAATCTCAAGTCGCTCGCCGTCGCCGGGCGGCTGGTGATCATCGCGGTTCAGGGCGGTCCCAAGGCCGAGGTCAATCTGCTGCCGATTTTCCTGAAGCGGTTGACGGTCACCGGCGCCACCCTCCGGCCGCGACCGGTACGGGAAAAGGCGGCCATCGCCGGCCAGTTGCGGAAACACGTGTGGCCGTTGCTGGCGGCCGGGCGGGTGCGCCCGATCGTCCATGCCACCTTGCCGTTGGCCGAGGCGGCGGAGGCCCATCGTCTCTTGGAGAAGGGGGAAGTGATCGGCAAAATCGTGCTGCTTGTCTGATCGACCCTCTTTTCTGGGCTAGACTGTAGTGCAGGAATAGGCCAATCCCAGATCCGCCGTCGGGAAAGACTTTATGGCATCCGTACCTTTTGCGCCTGAGCCGGAAGCACTGTCCCGCTGGCTGTCTGATCTGGAGGGTGCCGGAATCCGAGGTCGGGCGCGGTCGCTTTACGAGGCCGCCAGGGGGCTCAATGAGATGTCGCTGGACGAGGACCGGCGTCTGTCGCTGTTGGAGACGTTGAGACAACCGGTCTTCGCCGCCTCGGAATTGCTGGCCCGAGAGTTCGGCCGCTCGCCGACGCCGTGGCAGGAAGGGCCGCGGAACACGGCCAAGCTGAGCGCCTTTCTTCACCATGAGCTTGCTGCCGGCTACGAGGCGTTGCCCGGCCCGGTGGCGGGGCAAAGGGCCATCGCCTCCCTGGGGCAAATGATTTTGCGGGTCGTGCAGATGGGCGAGCCCCTCGGCTCGGCCGTTTGGCGACGTTTGTACCGCCGTTATTCGGAGGCCCGCCGGCGGGGTTGGGAGGCGGAGCCCGTGGAAGAACCGTTGCTGGGGCGGCAAATTTCCCCGTTACAGCAATTCCAGCAGGTATTGGGCTTCGTCGCCCTGACACCGATGTACTTCGATGCCGGTGAGATGGGCGAGCTGTTCGCCCTGTTGCAGCGCGGCGTCGTCGAGGTCCGGTTCGGCGTGTCGGCTCCCGGTTGGTGCTTCGATCCGGCGCGGCCGAAAGGCCCGTGGCCGACGGACGGGCTGGCGCGGCCGTCGGGGACGGTGCAATGTTTGGGTTTCTCCCTCGCCGCTTGTCCCGACTCCGTCGACGAGACGATCTGGCTGCGTCTGCAGCATTACACAGGCCAAGCCGATGAAGCGGCTTATCCGGTCGAGCGCCGGGTGGAGGAGTTGTGGCTGGGGTGGGAGACGATCGTCACCGAGTTGTCGCGCCGCCAAAGCCGGCGGCAGCACGTGGGATGGCTGGAAGTCCCCGAATTCGAGCTGAGCGTTCCCGATGGCCCCGGCCCGGCAGCGGTCGAAGGCGGCCGTATCCAGCGTCGCCTCGGGGCCGTGCTGAAACAGAGCGGGGACGGGGGGCGGGCGCTGTTGGCGACCGAGGTCCCGATCGCGGGTGGCGATTTGGTGGCTCTGAGATTTCTGGACGGGGGATTGCAACTGGCTGAGGTGTGTTGGGCCCGTCCCGGCCGGTTCGGCAATCCGGGGCTTTTCGGCCTGGATCTGTTCGTGGGGCGGGCTACCCTGGTCAAGGCCATCGTGCCCGGGCGTGGCCCCGGTGACGCCGTTCTGGTCGCCCGGGAAGGAGATGGTGACGTTCTGCTGTTGCCGCCGGTCAAGTTGAAGCCGGGGATGGAGGTGCTGATCGACGGGGGGACGGCGCGCATCGCCCGTCTGCTGGCGTGGCGCGAGCGCTTCTGTGCCTACCGTTTGGTGTCTTGACCGGACCGGATTCGGTATCATAACAGGATGTCCTTGATTTCCCTAGACATCCTGCGGCTGCGCAATCTGCTTTCCGTCTCCCTGGTGCCCCATCCCCACCTCAATCTGATCGTCGGACCCAACGCCAGCGGCAAGACTTCGCTACTGGAGGCCGTTTACCTGCTGGGACGGGGGCAGTCGTTCCGAACCTCGGTGAACAGCCGCTTGATCAGCGACGGGCAAGCCGATTGCATCGTGGCGGGCCGTTTCAGGGAGGGGGATTTCGTCCACCGCATCGGCATCCGATTGGCGACCGGAGAGCGCCGGATTCGCATCGATGGCCGCGGAGTGGACTCGCGTGCCGAGCTGCTCGAGCGGGTGCCCGTCCGCATCGTCGATCCCTCCCTTTACCGTCTGCTGGAGGAAGCGCCACGGTTGCGGCGCCGCTTTCTGGACTGGGGGGTGTTTTATCACGATGCCGGTTTCCTGCCGGCCTGGCGCCGTTATCGCCGCGCCTTGCAGCAACGCAACGCGGCCCTGAAGGCCGGCGACCGGGGGGGGGCGCAGCTGTGGGGGCGGGAGATGGCGAAATACGGTAAAATTGTCGATCAGAGCCGGCGGTGCTACCTGCAGGCCTTCGAGGCCCGGTTGAAGGCCGTAGGAGGGCGACTGGGTTTGGGAGCGGCGATAACCGTGCGTTACCTGCCCGGCTGGAACGCGGAAAACGCCTTGGATGCCGTGCTGCGGGACGACTTGCAGCGGGATTTGCGTCACGGCTGCACCCACAGCGGCCCCCATCGGGGCGACTTTTGCGTTCTGGTCGATGGTCACGGGGTGCGGCACCGCTTTTCCCGGGGCCAGATGAAGCTGCTGGTGCACGCCCTGGTGGTGACTCAGGGCCAGTTGCTCGACCGTCCCGCCATCTTGCTGATCGATGATCTGGCATCCGAGTTGGACCTTGAAAATCAGGCACTTTTGCGTGAATTACTCGTCCAAACCAAGGAGCAGATCTTCATCACCGCCACTCAGCCGGAGACGCTGGCGGGTTTCGGATCCCAGCGTCACCGGATGTTTCACGTGGAACAGGGTCGGGTCGTCCCGGTCTGACCATCCCCCTCAACTCAAGGAAAACCGATATCGATGAACAGAGCAGCCGCACGAGCCTACGACAGTTCCAGCATCCAGGTCCTCAAAGGTCTGGAAGCGGTCCGCAAACGCCCCGGCATGTACATCGGCGACACCGACGACGGCACCGGGCTTCACCATATGGTGTTCGAGGTGGTGGACAACGCCATCGACGAGGCCCTGGCCGGCTACTGCAAGAACATCGTCGTCACCATCCATGCCGATGGTTCGGTGTCGGTGGAGGACGACGGGCGCGGCATTCCCGTCGACATCCTCGAGGAGGAGGGTCGCCCGGCGGCGGAGGTCATCATGACCGTGCTCCACGCCGGCGGCAAGTTCGACGACAACGCCTACAAGGTGTCCGGCGGTCTCCACGGCGTCGGGGTATCGGTGGTCAACGCCCTGTCGGAGGAGCTGGTCCTGGAGATCAAGCGGGACGGCAAGCACTACCGTCAGGTCTACCGCCTGGGGGAGCCGGTGACCCCCCTGGAAGTGATCGGCAAGGCCAAGCACACGGGCACCAAGGTGCGCTTCAAACCCAGCCCGGACATCTTCAGCGATACCGAGTTCCACTACGACATCCTCGCCAAGCGGCTGCGGGAGCTGTCGTTCCTCAACTCCGGCGTGCGCATCGTCCTGCGCGACGAACGGACCGACCGCGAGGACGTGTTCCAGTTCCAGGGCGGCATCCGGGCTTTCGTCGAACACCTGGCCCGCAACAAGACTCCCCTGTTCGAACCGGTGTTCCACTGCCAGGGGGAACG
>JALSGR010000149.1 GCA_026982635.1 Methylothermaceae bacterium
TGGGGTTGAGCCGTCATGTCGAGGTCCGGCTGGAATCGGTCTACGATCACCAGGGCGGTCCTTACGACGCGGTGTATTTCAGTGGCAGTTTCATGTTGCTGCCCGATCCGGTGGGGGCGCTGCGTCATGTCCTGTCCCAGATGAAATCCGGAGGACGGGTGTTTTTCACCCAGACCTTCCACGATCGTCGCTCCCCCCTGGCCGAGCGCATCAAACCCATGTTGCACAAGGTGACCACCATCCATTTCGGTCAGGTGACCTATTGGGAAAATTTTCGGCAGGTTCTGGAGCAGGCTGGCGCCCAGGTCGAGGACATGGTCATTCTCAAGCAGTTGCGCAACGCTTCCTTTCGCCTGATCGAAGCGGCACCGGCGCGCTCGTCGTAGGCGGGTCCGGTGATCGTGACGACCGTATGGCGTCGAGCCATAGGAACATTCCCATGAAACCGCAGACACCGCTGCTTGCCGCCGATGTGATCGTCGAACTGGTGGACCGGCCCGGGCGCGCCATCGTGCTCGTCGAGCGCCGCAATCCCCCGCATGGTTGGGCGATACCCGGCGGCTTCGTCGATGTCGGCGAAACGGTGGAGCGGGCCGCGATCCGGGAGATGGCCGAGGAAACCGGCCTGACGGTGCGACTGAAAGCGCTGCTCGGCGTGTACTCCGATCCCCGCCGCGATCCCCGGGGGCACACGGTGACGGTGGTGTACGTGGGCCAGGCCCGGGGGGAGCCCCGAGCCGCCGACGATGCCCGCGCCGTGCGTGTGGTGGATCCCTACCACCCTCCCGCGCCCTTGGCATTCGATCACGCCGGCGTTCTGGTGGACTACCGCCGTTTTCTGGAAACCGGCAGGACCGCTCCCCTGCGTCCGGAAGGGTGGGAAAGATGGCCGCTTTGACCATCGGCCAGGTGGCCAGGCGGGCCGGGGTTCACGTGGAGACCATCCGTTACTACCAGCGTTTGGGCCTGGTGGCGGTTCCGGAGAAACCTGCCCGTGGATTCCGCCGTTACGGTGAGGAAACCATCCGGCGGCTTCGTTTCATCAAACAGGCCCAGGCGTTGGGATTCACCCTGGGGGAGATTGGCGAACTGCTGACGCTGGATCGGGCCGACTGCAGCGAGGTGAGGCGTCTGGCGGAACGGAAACTCAGTCAGGTGGAATCCAAGATCCGGGAACTGGAGCGGCTGCGGGCTGCCCTGGCGGAGGCGGTAGCCGTCTGCCGGAGTGATCCGGGAGCGCAGTGCCGCCTGTTGGAAAGCCTGCTCGGAAAGAGCGATCGGCCTTGACGGCGAAGCCGGCGGTGCGTTCGACGACTGGAAGTGCCGGCTGAGCCGACGACATCGGGAGCTGGGTCCGAAGCCAAGACGACCGTGACCTGGGCGCTCGGCCGTTCGTGAAATGGTCAAAATCCTTTTTCCGCCAGATGGCGGGTTTCCCTGGCCAGTTCTTCCATCCGATCGGCGGTTTTTTCCAGGGCGTCGAGCACCGCGGCGTCGATCGCGGCCTCGATCAGCAGGGTGAGTTCGTCGAAATGCTCGTCTTCCAGACACTGGATTTCCTGGCTGCTGAGCAGTTGTTTGAATTGATCCACCACCTTTCTGGCGTGACTGAATTCGTTCATGGCGATCTCCTTGTGTTTCAGGGGTGAGGACGCAGGCTGATGGGGCGCTCGCCCTTTTCGTAAATGTCCTGGGGCCGGCCCACCAGTTTGGGATCGGGCCTCTGGACCACGTCGTGGTTCTTGTTCGGGTAGGGAAGCTGGTGGAGGACGTAACGCATGCAGTTGATGCGGGCGCGTTTCTTGTCGTCGGACTTGATCACCGTCCACGGAGCGTCGGCGGTGTCGGTATAGAAAAACATCGATTCCTTGGCCTTGGTATATTCGTCCCATTTATCCAGAGAAGCCAGGTCGATGGGGCTGAGCTTCCACTGCTTGAGCGGGTCGGTGCGCCTGGCCTGAAAACGCCGGAATTGCTCCGCCCGGCTGACCGAGAACCAGAACTTGAACAGGCGGATTCCGCTGTTGACCAGCATCCTTTCCAGTTCCGGAGCCTGTCGCATGAATTCCAGATATTCGGCATCGGAACAAAACCCCATCACCCGCTCGACACCGGCGCGGTTGTACCACGAGCGGTCGAACAAAACCATCTCTCCCGCCGTCGGCAAGTGTTCGATGTAGCGCTGGAAGTACCATTGACCCCGTTCGCGCTCCGTCGGCTTTTCCAGCGCCACCACCCGAGCGCTCCTGGGATTGAGATGCTCCATGAAACGCTTGATGGTGCCGCCCTTGCCCGCCGCATCGCGGCCCTCGAATATCATGACGATGCGCTCGCCGCTTTCCTTGACCCAGTTCTGCAATTTGAGCAGCTCGATCTGCAATTCCCGCTTGATCGCTTCGTATTCACCGCGCTTCATCCGCTCCCGGTAAGGATAATCCTTGGGTAGCGCCCGGGACTTGACAACCTTGGGGTCGATCGAGGGGACCCGCTTGGCGATGGCTTCCAATTTGATTTCATTCATGGGGCGGCGCTCATTGGTTGAGAAGAAATTCGGTAAATTCTAATGATGCCGGCTTTTCTAGCGGAGGATTTTGATCTGCGGAAAGATGTCGACGGTTCATCCCCGCGGATGCGGGGAACGC
>JALSGR010000150.1 GCA_026982635.1 Methylothermaceae bacterium
GCGGTATTTGGATTTCAACGGGACGGCTCCTGAACCGGTTTTGCCAGAGAGGGGAATTATACGCAGAGGCGGTGGTGGCGCAGCCTCTGGAAGCGGGACGGCGACCGTCCGGGGATGCCGGGCGCCGGCATCCGGGTTAGAATGCTTCCGTGTATGAACAACCGAGAAGGCCGACGCCATGTTTCCGGTCCGCGACACCGTTCCCAGCCAGTCACCGCCGTTGATGACCTGGGCTTTGATCGGCGCCAACGCCGCCGTGTTCCTGCTCGAGCTGGCCATGCCTCCCCGGCAGTTGCAGTCCTTGTTCTATTGGTTCGGCATCGTGCCCGCCCGCTACACCCATCCCGACTGGGCGGTGTGGATGGGGCTGCCGGTGGACGATTACTGGCCGTTTTTGACTTCCATGTTTCTCCACGGCGGTTGGCTCCACATCATCAGCAACATGTGGACCTTGTGGATCTTCGGCGACAACGTCGAGGACCGCATGGGTCCCTGGCGCTTCCTGGCATTCTATCTCCTGTGCGGTCTCGTCGCCGGGGTGACCCACTGGGCGACCAACCTGGATTCCACCGTTCCGACGATCGGCGCTTCGGGGGCCATCGCCGGTGTCCTCGGGGCCTATTTTCTGCTCTATCCGCGGGCGCACGTCATCACCCTGATTCCGGTGTTCTTCTATCCCCTGTTCGTCGCCCTGCCGGCCGCCACTTTCGCTTTGATCTGGTTCTTCGCCCAGTTGTTCTCGGGGGTCAGCGCCCTGCTCGGTCCGGAACAGGTCGGCGGCGTGGCCTGGTGGGCCCACATCGGCGGCTTCGTCGCCGGCATGGTGCTGTGTAAACTGTTCCTGGACCCCGAGCGCCGGCGTCGCTTCAAGGACGAAATGACCTTCGAGAGCGCCTGGGACGTGCCGTTGACTGAGCCGAAAGACAAAACCGATTGAGGGGGTATTGATGGACTGGGCATCGATTTTCTGGTTGTTCTTCATTTTCTCGGCGCTGCAGCCGGTGATTCATCAGCGCATGCTGGAAGCCAGCCGGGCCCGCCTGATCGCCCGGATCGAGGCCAAGCGCGGCAGCCGGGTGATCCTGATGATCCATCGCCAGGAATCCATGAACTTCCTCGGTTTTCCGGTGGTGCGTTTCATCGACGTCAACGATTCCGAGGAAGTGATCCGGGCGATCCATCTGACCGATCCCGACGTGCCCATCGACCTGGTGCTGCACACCCCGGGCGGTCTGGTGCTGGCCGCCTTGCAGATCGCCCGGGCCATCGCCCGCCATCCGGGCAAGGTACGGGTGATCGTCCCCCACTACGCCATGTCCGGCGGTACCCTGATCGCCCTGGCCGCCGACGAAATCGTTCTCTGCGAGCACGCGGTGCTGGGACCGGTGGACCCGCAGTTGGGGCAGTACGCCGCCGCTTCCATTCTCAAGGCGGTTTCCCAGAAGGACGTCAACCGGGTGGACGACCAGACGTTGATCCTGGCCGATCAGTCGGAAAAGGCCATTCGCCAGGTGCGCGACGCCGTCTATGAGTTGCTGCGTCCCAAGTTCTCCGAGGAAAAGGCTCGGGAACTGGCTGAGCTGCTGTCCACCGGCACCTGGACCCACGATTACCCCATCACCGCCGCCGAGGCCAAGCGGATGGGGTTGCCGGTGACCACCGAGATGCCGGAGATGTTTCTCCAGTTGATGAGCCTGTACCCCCAGCCGGTGCGCCGGCTGCCCACGGTGGAATATCTCCCGGAACGCCGCATGCGGAGCGAGCCGCGGGGAAGATGACGGCAGGGCCGGCAATCGTTCGCAGCCTTCTCAGGAGCACCCGGATCCTGGAGATCGTCGGCGACATCATCCGCGTCCGGGCCCGGGGTGTGGCCTTGGGCGAGATGGCCCTGGTGGAGAACGTAGACGGGGAGAAATCCCTGGCCAAGGTGGTGGACCTGGAAGGCGATCTGGTCGGTCTCCAGGTCTATGCCGGTGGCAGGGGGCTGTCCACCGACGCCAGCGTCGCCTTCCTGGGGCATCCCCCCGACGTGGTCTATTCCGAGCGCATCCTCGGCCGTATCTTCCGCGGCTCCGGCGAGCCCATCGACAACGGTCCCGACCTTTCCACGGAGCCGCGGATTCCGGTGGAAGGGCCGACGGTCAATCCGGTGATGCGGATCCTGCCCAGCCGGATGATCGAAACCCGGGTGCCGATGATCGACGTCTTCAACTGCCTGGTGGAGAGCCAGAAGATCCCCATCTTCTCGGTGGCGGGCGAGCCTTACAACGAGCTTCTGGCTCGCATCGGCTTTCAGGCCGAAGCCGACGTGGTGGTGTTCGGCGGCATGGGGTTGGTGTTCGACGATTTCCACTTCTTCCGCACCGCCTTCGAGAACCACGGCGTGTTCCACCGCACCGTGATGTTCGTCAACCAGGCCTCCGATCCCCTGGTGGAACGGCTGATGATTCCAGACATGGCTCTGGCGGTGGCCGAGCGCATGGCGGTGGAAGAGAACAAACGGGTGCTGGTGCTGCTCACCGACATGACCGCTTTCTGCGACGCCATGAAGGAGCTGGGCATCGCCCAGGAGCGCATCCCGGCGATCCGCGGTTACATGGGCGACCTCTACACCCAACTGGCGCGCCGCTACGAGAAGGCCTGCGACTTCAAGGGCGCCGGCTCGGTCACCATCCTGTCGGTCACCACCATGCCCGGCGGTGACGTCACCCATCCGGTGCCCGACAATACCGGCTACATCACCGAGGGCCAGTTCTACCTCCACGACCGCATGATCGACCCTTTCGGTTCCCTGTCGCGCCTCAAGCAGCACGTGGTGGGCAAGACCACCCGCGAGGACCACGGCCAGATCATGAACACCATGATCCGCCTCTACGCCGGGGCGGTGGAAGCGGAGAAGAAACAGGCCATGGCCTTCGAACTGTCCCCCTTCGATGAGAAGCTGCTCAAGTTCGGCCGCCTGTTCCGCGAGCGCTTCATGGACATCCGGGTCTCCCTCTCGCTGATCGAGGCGCTCGACCTGGGTTGGAAGACCCTGGCGGAATGCTTCGCCCCCGACGAACTGCTGATGAAGCGCGAGCTGATCGAAAAATACTACCCTGCGGCGACCGATTGAGATGGCCAGGCTCACCCTCAGCAAGCAGGCGCTGATCCAGGAACAGGAACGCCTCAGGCTCTATCAGCGGCTGCTGCCGTCGTTGGACCTCAAACGCCGTCAACTGAGCGCCGCGGTCAAGCGGGCCGAGGCCGAACTGAGCCGGCTGGAGTCGGAGCGACGGGCGTTGCAGGAACGTATCGGCGAGGAGCTGCCGATGCTGGCCCATCCCGACTTCAACCTCGGCGGCCTGGTCGTGTCGGAAGGGGTCGATACCGGCGAGGAGATCATCGTCGGCGTGCGTCTGCCGGTCTTCCGCCGGCTCCGTTGCCGGGTGGCCGATTACTCCCGCCTGGCCACTCCGCCGTGGGTGGACGTGCTGGTGGCGCGATGGCGCCAGGCGTTGGCCCTGGAGGCGCGGATCGATGTCGCCGCCCGGCGGGTGGCCATCCTGCGTCGCCAGGTGCGCAAGGTGACCCAGCGGGTCAACCTGTTCGAGAAGGTTCTGATTCCGACCGCCCGGAACAACATCAAGCGGATCCGCCTTCATCTGGACGAGGTCGATCGGACGGCGGTGGTCATCTCCAAACTGGCCAAGCGGAAGCAACAGGCCGCCCGTGGGGAGATGACATGAGCATCGTCCGTCTCGACAAGATCACCGTGGTGGGACTGAAGGGCGACGAAGCTTCCTTGCTCGCCAGGCTCCAGGACATGGGCTGTGTCGAGCTGATTCCCCTGGGGGAGCCTGCTCCAGAGACGGAGATCGGCGAGCTCGCCTTCCACCACGAATGTCCGATGCATCCGGAGGGGGACAGATGCCTGTGTTGCCTCGAGGAGGCGCTCCAGTTCCTGCGCGACTGCCCCCAGCGCCGTCGCCAGGTGCGTCGGGCGGCCGACTTCGACGCCGAGGCCGTGGTGCGCCGGGTGTTGGCGGTACGCCGCCGTCTCCTCGATCTGGAAAGCGAACGCGACGCCCTCATCCGCCGCCTGCGGTTGTGGCGTCCGTGGGGGGATTTCGAATTTCCTCCGCTCGAAGAAATGGACGGCTGGCGGTTGTGGTTCTACGTGGTTCCCCACGCTCAGTTGGACGCCGTCCGCGCTTTGCCCTATTACCAGGAGATCGTGCGCCGCGACCAGCGTTTCAATTACGTGGTTCTCATCGCCCGCGAGGAACCGCGGGGAGTGCCGGTGCCCCGGGTCCACCTGGGCGCGCGCTCCCGGCGATGCTTGGAGGAACGCCTCGACGAGGTGGAGTTGGCCATCGAGGACGCCCAGGCCGAACGGGCTTGGCTGACCCGCTGGTATGCTCTCCTGCGTCGCAATCTCGCCACCCTGCGCGACCGCGCCGCTTTGGAAGCGGCCGCCGAGCGGTTGCTGGTCGCCGGCCCCGTAGTGGCGTTGCAAGGCTGGATGCCGAGCCGGCGGGTGGGTGAACTGGAAACCTACGTCTGCGACCGCCGCCTCGTGCTGCAACGGGAACCGCCGTCCCCCGCCGACGATCCCCCCACCTTGCTGGAGAATCCCGCCTGGCTGCGGGCCGGCGAGGATCTGGTCAATTTCTACATGACCCCCGGTTACCACACCTGGGATCCGTCGGCGGTGGTGTTCTTCTCTTTCGCCCTGTTCTTCGCCATGATCCTGGCCGATGCCGGCTACGCCGCCCTGTTGGGCCTGGCCCTGTGGTTCGGCTGGCGTCGGCTGGAAAGGACGGCGGTCGGTCGTCGCTGGCGACCGCTGGCCCTGACCGTGGTGCTGTTTTCCCTCGGTTACGGTGTCCTGGTGGGCAGTTATTTCGGCCTGACCCCGCCGCCGGATTCGCCGTTGGCCGCTCTGCACCGACTGGACATGGACGATACCGATACCATGATGGCGCTGTCGGTTCTGATCGGCTGTCTGCACCTGCTGCTGGCCACGGTGATGGACGCCCGCCGTCGCGACGACCGGGCCGCGGCCCTGGCTCCGGCGGGTTGGGCTCTGGTGGTGAGCGCGGGACTGGTGTGGGTGCTGGAACGGGGCTTCGGGTTGCCGCTGCCGCCGGCGCTCGGTGTGGGGTTGGCCGCCGTCGGTCTGACGCTGGTGCTGCTCTACGCCGGCCCTCGCCGGCCGTGGCCGGGGCGGTTGCTGGCGGGGCTGAAGGAATTGACCGGCGTCACCGCCCTGTTCGGCGACGTTCTCAGTTACCTGCGTCTGTTCGCCCTCGGTCTGGCGAGCGGTTCTCTGGCGGTGCAGTTCAACCACATGGCCCTCACCCTCCCCGAAGCCCTGCCCGGTATCGGTCTGGCGGTCGCGGTGGTGGTGGCGTCGCTGGGTCACGGCGTCAATCTGGTCCTGGGGGTGGCGGGAGGCGTGATCCACGGCCTGCGCCTCAACGTCATCGAGTTTTTCAAATGGGGGTTGAAGCAGGAAGGCCGTCTGTTTCGCCCCTTGAAACGGACCGAAACCTGAGGAGGTGGAGCGATGGATTCCCTGATCGTCACTCTCGGCTGGGTTGGCATGTACGCTCCCCTGGCCCTGGGTGCCATCGGCAGTATGGTGGGTTGCGCCCGCGCTGGCATGAGCGCCTGCGGCGCCCTGCTGGACGTGGAAAGCGGCTACGGTCGCTACATCGGCGTGGCGGCGATGCCGTCGTCCCAGAGCATCTACGGCATCGTGGTAACCATGGCGTTGCGCCGCGAGCTGACGGTGGACAATTCCCCCGGCATCTTCGGTCTCGGCCTGCTGGTGGGGCTGGCCCTGATGGCGAGCGCCTTCGCCCAGGGGGACGCCTGCGCCGCCGCCATCAACGCCGCCAAGAACAAGCTGGAGATCTTCGGCATCTCCCTGGCACCGGCGGCCCTGGTGGAGGGTTTTGCGGTGTTCGCCTTCGTCTTCGCCCTGGTGCTTTCCGCCGGGATTCCCCGATGAGCGCCGCCGACGAATCCCGGCCCCTCGGGGTCCAGGACCTGATCGACCGCATCCGCGAGGAAGGGGTGCGGGCCGCCCGCGAGGAAGCCGAGCGCATCGTCAAGGAGGCCGAACGCCGCGCCGCCGCCCTGGTGGCCGAAGCCCGCCGCGAGGCCGAGGCCTTGCGCGCCCAGGCCCACGAGGACATCCAGGCGGAGAAGGCCGCCGCCGAGGAGGCTCTGAAGCTGTCGGCCCGTGACACCATCCTCCATCTGGAAGCCCAGGTCATCCATGCCTTCGAGCGTTTCGTCCGCCGCCTGGTCTCCAAGGCCAGCTGCGACGAGTGTTTCATCCGCGATCTGGTACTGGTGCTCGCCGGCAAGGCGGTGGAGGAATTCATCCACGACCGTCAGATCCAGATCTTCGTCTCCGAAGCCCTCCTCACCGGCGGGTCCGACGAGCGCATGAGCGAGATCGGCAAGCGGACCATCCTCAGCCTCGCCAGTGACATGTTGCGCGAGGGGGTGGAACTGATTCCCGCCGACGATATCCACGGCGGCGTGCGGGTGCGTCTGGTGGAGGACCGGATGGAGATCGATCTCAGCGACGAGGCCGTGGCGCGGCTGTTGAACGAGCGGCTGCTGCCCCGCTTCCGCAATCTGCTGGAAGGTATAGAATGAGCCGGGGTTGCTACACCGTTCTCGGCAGCCTGCCCCATCTGCCCCATTTCGAGCGGGCCGAGCGTCTGCCCCTCACCCGCCTGCGGTTGGAACAGCGCATCGGCATGTTGCCCGATGACGAGTCCCGCCAGATCTGGGAGGCCGAGGCCCTGGTGAGCCTGCGTCACGCCGTTTCCCGCCGGCCCGACGACGATGGCTGGCTGCGCCGCTGGCGCCGCGCCATGCCGGTGATCCGCCAGCCGGCGCTGCAAGAATACGTCCGCTTCCGCCTCGACCAGCAGGTGGCGCTGGCGGCCCTGCGTCTGCGTCACGCCGGCCTGGGCCCGGAGACGGAGCCGGACATCTGGACGGTCAGCCCTTACGGCCGCCATATCCGCGCCCATTGGCAGTCCCCGGATTTCCATCTGGCCGCTCGCCACCCCTGGTTGCCGGCGGTGCGGGAAGCGCTGGCGCGGGAAGACGCCGTGGCCATGGAGCGTCACCTGCTGGAAAGCTGTTGGCGCTGGTTGGCGCGGCGGGCTGCCGCCGAACCGTTGGGATTTGCGGCGGTGGTCGCCTTCGTGTTCCAGTGGGACATCGTCAACGCCTGGCTCAGCCGGGATCCGCGCCGAGCCGCCGTCTGTTTCGAACGCCTGTTGCAGGAGAGCCGTCATGCCCGCTGACTCCGCCGCTCCCCGCATTGCCCGTGTCGTCGGCGTCCGCGAAAGCCTGGTGGTGATCGAGGTGGACGAGGATACGCCGATCGTCAAGAACGAGATGGCCTACATCTGCGTCGGCGACGAGCGTCTCAAGGCGGAAGTGCTGCGAATCCGCGGCCGTCGCGCCGACGTGCAGGTGTTCGAGGACACCCGCGGCGTCCGGGTCGGCGACCGGGTGGCGCTGAGCGGCGAGTTGCTGTCGGCGACGCTCGGCCCCGGGTTGCTGGGGCAGGTGTTCGACGGCCTGCTCAACCCCCTTCACGGTCTGGCCGAGCGTTACGGTTTCTTCCTGCCGCGGGGGGTGGCGCTGCCCGCCCTCGATCCGGGGCGCAAATGGGCCTTCACTCCCAAGGTGACGCTGGGACAGCGGGTGGCCCCGGGGGGTGTGCTCGGCACCGTGCCGGAAGGTCCGTTCCAGCACCGCATTCTGGTACCTTTCGACGAGCCGGCGCCGGTGGAGATCACCTGGATCCGCGAGGGCAGCGTCACCGTGGACACGCCGGTGATCCGTTATCGTCGCAGCGGCGGCGGCCAGGAGCGCGAACTGACTCTGCAGCGGCGCTGGCCGGTGCGCCGCCCGATTCCCGAACCGCTGCTGCGGCGCGGTTTCGCCGAACGTCTCTATCCTGACCGACCGCTCACCACCGCCACCCGCATCATCGACACCTTCTTCCCCATCGCCCAAGGGGGCACCGCTTGCATTCCCGGCCCCTTCGGCGCCGGCAAGACCGTGCTCCAGAGTCTCATCGCCCGCTACGCCGATGTGGACGTCGTCATCATCGTGGCGTGCGGCGAACGGGCCGGCGAGGTGGTGGAAACCATCACCGAATATCCCAACCTCGAGGATCCGCGTACCGGCGCTACTTTGATGGACCGCACCATCATCGTCTGCAACACTTCGTCGATGCCGGTGGCCGCCCGCGAGGCTTCCATCTACAGCGGTCTGACCCTCGGGGAATATTTCCGCCAGATGGGTTACCGCACCTTGCTGATCGCCGATTCCACCTCGCGCTGGGCCCAGGCGATGCGGGAGATTTCCGGGCGCATGGAGGAGATTCCCGGCGAGGAGGGTTTCCCGGCTTATCTGGATTCGGCGATCAAGAGCGTCTACGAGCGGGCTGGTGTGATCCGCGGCGCCCACGGCGAGGTGGGGGCGTTGACCATGATCGGCACGGTATCGCCGGCAGGGGGCAACTTCGAGGAGCCGGTCACCCAGGCGACCCTGGGGACGGTGAAGGCGTTCCTGGGGCTGTCGGCGGACCGGGCCTACAAGCGCTACTACCCGGCCATCGATCCGCTGATCTCCTGGTCGCGCTATCTGGATCAGCTCGCCGACTGGTTCCGCCGCGAGCTGGATCCCCTCTGGGTGGAGGACGTCAAACGCCTCCAGGCTTTGCTTCGGCACGGTGAGGAGATTCATCAGCTCATGCAGGTCACCGGCGAGGAGGGGATCTCCCTGGAAGACTTCGTCACCTGGCAGAAGGCGGTGCTGGTGGACATGGTCTATCTCCAGCAGGACGCCTTCGATCCGGTGGATGCCTGCACCTCCCGCGAGCGCCAGCTCGAAAGCTTCCGCCTGCTCAAGCGGATCATCGAAGCTCAGTACGACTTCCCCGACAAGGAAACGGCGCGGGAATTCTTCGTCAAGCTCACCGCCCTGTACAAGAATTGGAACTACGCCCCGGCCCAGAGCCCCGAATACCGGCGACTGCGCCAGGAGATCGAATCCCTGGTCGCACGCCATGCGCGCGCGCGAGATACCACGTGATTCCCCCGAAACGCCCGCATCCCTTCGCCGACGAACCGACCCAAGGAGATCGCCCATGAGCGCCATCACGCCCGAAACCGTCTTCGACGATCAGGAACTGGAACGCCTCGACGCTTACTGGCGCGCCTGCAACTATCTGGCCGCCGGCATGATCTACCTGCGCGACAACCCCTTGCTCCGTGAGCCTCTCAGGCCTGAACACGTCAAGCGCCGCCTGCTGGGACACTGGGGTTCGAGTCCGGGATTGGCGTTCATGTACGTTCATCTGAACCGCCTCATCGTCAAATACGACGTCAACGCCATCTTCCTCGCCGGTCCCGGCCACGGCGCCCCCGGGGTTCTGGCACCGGCCTATCTGGAAGGCACCTATTCGGAGATCTACCCCGACAAGAGCGAGGACGAGGAAGGCTTGCGCCGCTTTTTCAAACAGTTTTCCTTCCCCGGGGGCATCGGCAGCCATTGCACGCCGGAGACGCCCGGTTCCATCCACGAAGGGGGAGAATTGGGCTACAGTCTGTCCCACGCCGTCGGTGCGGCTTTCGACAATCCGGATCTGCTCGTGGCGGTGGCGGTGGGTGACGGCGAGGCCGAGACCGGTCCCCTGGCCACCGGCTGGCACGGCAACAAGTTCCTCAATCCGGTTCGTGACGGCGCGGTGCTGCCGATCCTCCACCTCAACGGCTACAAGATCAACAATCCAACCCTGCTGGCGCGGTTGCCCCGCGACGAGCTGGAAGCGCTGCTGCGCGGCTACGGTTGGATTCCCTACTTCGTCGAAGGCGAGGAACCGCCGGTGGTGCACCGCCAGATGGCCGCCACCCTGGAGAACGCCTATCTGGAGATCCGCGCCATTCAGGAACTGGCCCGCCAGGGCGGTGCCGCCGAGGCCAGTCGGGCCCGTTGGCCCATGATCGTGCTGCGTACCCCCAAGGGCTGGACTGGTCCCCGGGAGGTGGACGGCCACAAGGTGGAAGGTTTCTGGCGCGCCCACCAGGTGCCGCTGGCCGAAGTCCACCAGCTTCCCTCCCATCTGGAGATCCTCGAGAAATGGCTGCGCAGCTACGAGCCGGAGAAGCTGTTCGACGAGGCCGGCAGGCTCAGGCCGGAGCTGAAAGCCCTGGCTCCCAAGGGGGCGCGGCGGATGAGCGCCAATCCCCACGCCAACGGGGGGCTGTTGCGTCGCGACCTGCGCCTTCCCGACTTTCGCGCCTACGCCGTCGCCGTGCCGCGGCCGGGCAGGACGCGGGCCATGAACACCCGTCCTCTCGGGGAGCTGTTGCGCGACGTGTTGCGGCGGAATCCCGACAATTTCCGCGTCTTCGGTCCCGACGAGACCAGCTCCAACCGGCTCGACGCCGTCTACGAGGCCAGCAAGAAGCTATGGTTGGAGGAATACCTTCCCGAGGATGCCGACGGCGGTGAATTGGCCCCGGACGGACGGGTGATCGAGATGCTTTCGGAGCACAATCTGGAAGGTTGGTTCGAGGGTTACGTTCTCACCGGACGTCACGGCTTCTTCGCCACCTACGAGGCTTTCGTCCACGTCATCGATTCCATGTTCAACCAGCACGCCAAGTGGTTGTCCATGGCTCGGGAGATCCCCTGGCGAGCGCCGGTGGCCGCCATCAATCTACTCATCACGTCCACCGTGTGGCGTCAGGACCACAACGGTTTCACTCACCAGGATCCCGGCTTCCTCGACCTGGTGGTGAACAAGAGCCCGGCGGTGACCCGCATCTATCTCCCCCCCGACGTCAACTGCCTGCTGGCGGTGGCCGATCACTGCCTGCGCACGCTGGACATGATCAACGTCATCGTCTGCGACAAGCAGAATCACCTGCAATATCTCGACATGGACGCCGCGATCCGCCATTGCACCAAGGGATTGGGCATCTGGGATTGGGCCAGCAACGATCAGGGCGGTGAGCCGGACGTGGTGATGGCAGGTTGCGGCGACATCCCGACCCAGGAAGCCCTGGCCGCCACCGCCCTGCTGCGCGAGCATTTTCCCGATCTCAAGATCCGTTTCGTCAACGTGGTGGACCTGTTCCGTCTGACCCCACCGGGTGAGCATCCCCACGGTCTCTCCGATCGGGACTTCGACAGCCTGTTCACCGTGGACAGGCCCATCATCTTCAACTTCCACGGCTACCCCTGGCTGATTCACCGCCTCGCCTATCGGCGCACCAATCACCGTAACCTGCACGTGCGCGGATACAAGGAGAAGGGCAACATCAACACCCCGATGGAGCTGGCGATCAAGAACGAGATCGACCGTTTCAGCCTCGCCATCGACGTCATCGATCGGGTGCCCCGCCTTCGGGTGGCCGGCGCCCACGTCAAGGAGAAGCTGCGCGACCGGCAACTGGCCTGCCTTCAGCATGCTTACGAATACGGGGTGGATCTGCCCGAGATCGATCAGTGGCAGTGGCCCTACTGACCGGTCCTCGCTCAGGAAGACATCGGTGGCCGTCCCCGCTGGCCCCGGCGCCGGCGCAGTTCGATCAGGGTCCACAAGGGGCCGGAGACGGCGTAGCCGGAGAAGATGGCGAACAGCATGAGCTGCGGGTTGGTGGACACCAGGGCCAGGGCCAGGACGACGGCGATGATGACCACGAAGGGAACCCGGCGGCGGATGTCGATTTCCTTGAAGCTGTAGTAGCGGAAATTGCTGACCATCAGGAGACCGGCGGCGGCGGTGATGAGGGTTGCCACATAACGCATCGCCTCGCCCTGCAGGCCGTAGGTTTCACCCATCCAGATGAAGCCGGTGACGATCGCGGCCGCCGACGGGCTCGGCAGCCCCTGGAAATACCGCTTGTCCTCTACACCGATCTGGGTATTGAAGCGGGCCAGGCGCAGGGCAGCGGCGGCGGCATAGACGAAGGCGGCGAACCATCCCAGCTTGGCCAGGCCCGACAGTGACCACAGATACATGACCAGGGCCGGTGCCACGCCGAAGGACACCATGTCCGACAGACTGTCGTATTCGGCGCCGAAGGCGGTCTGGGTGTGGGTGAGACGGGCGACACGGCCGTCGAGGCCGTCCATGATCATGGCGGCGAAGATGGCGATCGCCGCCAGATCGAAGTGGCCTTTCATGGCCGCGGTGATGGCGTAGAAGCCACCGAACAGGCAGCCGGTGGTGAACAGGTTGGGCAGCAGGTAGATGCCGCGACGGCGTTTGTTGGCGGTCGGCGCGGGCATGGCCGGCTATCTCCCCGACTGCTGAATCGGGGGGCGGACGCCGACCGCGCTTTCCGATCGGGACCGGGTCCCGGTCCGCTCCCGCTGCCCGGGCATGGCTCGGTTCAGTTCTTTTCCTGGTCCACCAGGCGGTTGGCCTTGATCCAGGGCATCATTTCCCGCAGTCTGGCACCGACCTGTTCGATGGGGTGCTCCCTTCCCAGCCGGCGTTTGGCCTTGAGGGTGGGGCAGCCGGCCTGGTTTTCCAGGATGAATTCTCGGGCGAACTCACCGTTCTGGATTTCCTTGAGGATGCGCCGCATCTCCTCCTTGGTCCGCTCGTCGATGACCCGGGGACCGCGGGTCAGGTCGCCGTATTCGGCGGTGTTGGAGATGGAGTAGCGCATGTTGGCGATCCCGCCTTCGTACATCAGGTCGACGATCAGCTTCAGTTCGTGCAGGCATTCGAAGTAGGCCATTTCCGGGGCGTAGCCGGCTTCGGTCAGGACTTCGAAACCCGCCTGCACCAGGGCGGTGGCGCCGCCGCACAGGACCGCCTGTTCCCCGAACAGGTCGGTTTCGGTTTCCTCGCGGAAGGTGGTCTCGATGATGCCGGCCCGGCCGCCGCCGTTGGCCGAAGCGTAGGACAGGGCGATGTCCTTCGCCTTTCCGCTGGCGTCCTGATACACCGCGATCAGGGTCGGGACCCCGCCGCCCTGGGTGTAGGTGGAGCGCACCAGGTGCCCCGGTCCCTTGGGGGCGATCATGATGACGTCGAGATCGGCGCGCGGCTCGATCATCTGGAAATGGATGTTGAAGCCGTGAGCGAAGGCCAGCGCCGCTCCCTCTTTGATGTTGGGTTCGATCTGTTCCCGGTACAGTTTGGGCTGATGCTCGTCCGGCGCCAGCACCATGACCACGTCGGCGCCCTGAACCGCCTCGGCGACGGGTGCGACCTCGAGGCCGGCCTTCTCCGCCTTGGCCCAGCTGCCCGAACCGGGGCGCAAGCCGACCGTCACCGCCACGCCGGAATCTTTCAGGTTGTTGGCGTGGGCGTGGCCCTGGGAGCCGTAGCCGATGATGGTGACCTGCTTGGCGCGGATGATGGAAAGATCGGCGTCTTTGTCGTAGTAAACCTGCATGGATGTCCCTCTTGTCGCGAAGTTTTCGGTGTGTTTTACAGATGCAAACCGCGTTCGCCCCGCAGGATGCCGGTCGGCCCGGAACGGACCACCTCGATGATCTGGCTCGGTGCCAGGTTGGCCAGGAAGGCGTCCAGTTTGGCGCTGTCGCCCGTCATCTCGATGACGTAGCTGCGGGCGGTCACGTCGATGATGCGGCCGCGGAAGATGTCCGACAGGCGTTTGATCTCCTCCCGGTCGTGACCGTTGTGGGTGCGGACTTTCAACAGCATCAACTCCCGTTCGATGTGATCGGCGCCGGAGATGTCCAGTAGCTTGATGACGTCGATCAGTTTGTTGAGCTGCTTGGTGATCTGTTCGATGATGCGCTCGTCGCCCCGGGTGACGATGGTCATGCGCGACACCGTCGGATCTTCGGTGGGGGCGACGGTGAGCGCCTCGATGTTGTAACCGCGGGCGGCGAACAGTCCGGCGACCCGCGCCAGGGCACCAGCCTCGTTTTCCAGCAGCAGGGAGATGATGTGTCGCATCAGGCCAGCTCCCGGTCCACGTTGATCCAGGGCGGCAGGCGCATTTCGTGTTGGGCCTTGCCGGCCTCCACCATCGGATAGACGTTTTCGGTGCGGTCGGTGATGAAATCCAGGAACACCAGGCGATCCTTCATCTTGAGCGCTTCGTCGAGGGCCGGACGCACGTCCTCCGGTTTCTCGATCCGCATGCCGACGTGACCGTAGGCTTCCGCCAGACGGACGAAATCGGGAATGGTGTCCATGTAGGAATGGGAGTAGCGGCTCTCGTAGGTGAATTCTTGCCACTGGCGCACCATGCCCATGTAGCGGTTGTTGAGGTTGACGATCTTGATCGGGGTCTTGTACTGCAGGGCGGTGGACAGTTCCTGGATGCACATCTGGATGCTGGCTTCCCCGGTGACGCAGATCACGTCGCTGTCGGGATGGGCCAGCTTGACCCCGATGGCCGCCGGCATCCCGAAACCCATGGTTCCCAGACCGCCGGAGTTGATCCACCGCCGCGGTCGGTCGAACTTGTAATACTGGGCCACCCACATCTGGTGCTGGCCGACGTCGGAAGTGACGTAGGCCTCGCCGCGGGTCGCCTCCCACAGTTGTTCGATGACGTACTGGGGTTTGATCAGGGGGCTTTCACGGTCGTAGCGCAGGCAGTCGACCGCGCGCCAGCGTTCGATCTGCTGCCACCAGGCGGCCAGCGCGTCGGCGTCCGGTTTCTTCCCCGAGGCCTTGAGTTCGGCGATCAGATCGGCGAGCACCGGCTTGACCTGGCCGACGATGGGGACGTCCACCGGCACGTTCTTGGCGATAGAGGCCGGGTCCACGTCGATGTGGATGATCTTGGCGTAAGGGCAGAATTCGTCCAGCTTGCCGGTGACCCGGTCGTCGAAGCGGGCGCCGATGGCGATGAGCACGTCGCATTCGTGCATGGCCATGTTGGCTTCGTAGGTGCCGTGCATGCCGAGCATGCCGAGGAACTGTCGATCGGTGCCCGGGTATCCCCCCAGCCCCATCAACGTCAGGGTGATGGGGAAGCCGAGCAGCCGGGTGAACTCGGTCAGCTCCGTGGCCGCCTCGCCCAGGATCACCCCGCCGCCGGCATAGATCATCGGCCGCCGCGCCTGCAGGATCAGCTCCGCCGCCTTCTTGATCTGACGCGGATTGCCCTTGACCTTGGGTTTGTAGGAGCGCAGCGAGATGGTTTCCGGGTAGTGATAGGGAATCTTGACGTTGGGATCGGTGATGTCCTTGGGGATGTCCACCAGCACCGGGCCGGGACGGCCGGTGGTGGCGATGTGGAACGCCTTTTTGATGGTTTCCGCCAGCTTGCGCCGGTCCTTGACCAGGAAGTTGTGTTTGACGCAGGGACGGGTGATGCCGACGGTGTCGCATTCCTGGAAAGCGTCGCTGCCGATCACCGGGGTCGGCACCTGGCCGGTGAGGACCACCATCGGAATGGAATCCATGTAGGCGGTGGCGATGCCGGTCACCAGATTGGTGGCCCCGGGACCGGAAGTGGCCAACACCACGCCGGGCTTGCCGGTGGCGCGGGCGTAACCGTCGGCCATGTGGGTG
This sequence comes from Methylothermaceae bacterium, assembly GCA_026982635.1. Lineage (GTDB taxonomy): Bacteria > Pseudomonadota > Gammaproteobacteria > Methylococcales > Methylothermaceae > Methylohalobius. Next base: position 15,554 of record JALSGR010000150.1, read on the forward strand.
GCGCCCTGTTCGTGACGCACCAGGACGTGTTTGACGTCTTCCTGGCCGAACAGGGCGTCGTAAATGTGCAATACCGCACCGCCGGGATAGCCGAAGATGAATTCGACCCCTTCGTCCTTCAATGCCTGGACAACGATTTCTGCGCCGCTCAGCTCCACCCTGAACACCCGAAAACCACTTAGGAAAATAGTTGGTTAAATTACCCCACGGCGGGGTGGAACGTCAAGCTGGGAAAGCGCTTCCGTCGGCGGCCGGGGCGGGCCTATCTATGGACGGTTTTCGGTCCAGACCCTTCCCGGCCCCTGTATCGAGATGGGAAAGGGTCAGGCTTTCCCGTTTTCCCCCGCAGGGGAAGACGGTAGGGCTTCGAACAGGCGCGCCAGCGGCACGGCGAAACGCCGGCCGATTTCGTCTTCCACCGCCGCCAGCAGGGGGCGTAGCTCCGGCTGGGCGGTTCGGCCGGGGGGCAGGATGAAAGGATGGCTCCGGTAGAGATCGAGCAGGGAATGCAGATGGGGATCGCGGCGTAACAGCCAGTATCCCTCTTCGTCCCGGGCGATCCAGCCGAGGCGGCGCAGGTGGTGCAGAACCCGGTCCAGGGTCGCCGGCTCGATGTGTGGCAGAGAGCGGATCAGTTCGCTTTCGTCGCTGCCGTTTCCCTGCCGCTGTCCGCGCCAGACCTGCCGCAGCACCTGATAGGCCAGGTTGAGATCGTGTTCTGGCACCGGGGTGGTCTGGGCCGGATCGCCGTGGCGGAAGGTGTGGAGGCAGAAGGTGAACTGGGCCCCCACCAGCGTCACCATCCAGGAGAGATACAGCCACACCAGGAAGATGGGAACCGCCGCCAGCGCCCCATAGATCGCTTCGTAGGTGGGGAAATGGGTGATGTAGGCGGCGAATCCCGCCTTGGCGGCTTCGAACAGGGCGGCGCTCAAGAATCCCCCCGCCGCCGCCAGACGAACGCTCACCCGGGTGTTGGGAACCACGAGGAACAGCAGGGTGAAGGCGACCCCTTCCAGCAGGAAGGGTACCAGTTTCAGCGCTCCCAGACCCGGGCGTTCCCCCAGGTGGGCCGCGGCGACGATCCGGGATGTGAGTACGATGCTGGCGCCGACCAGCAACGGTCCCAGCGTGAGAACCGACCAGTACACCATCAGCCGGCGGTGTGGGGCCCGGTACGGGGGAGCGCGCCAGATGTCGTTGAGGGACCTTTCGATGGTGACCATCAGCATCAGGGCGGTGACGATCAAGAACAGGACTCCCGGCCCGGTGAGCTTTTTCGCCTTCTCGGCGAAGGTGTAGACGTATTGCTGGATGGTTTCCCGGGCGGCCGGCACCAGGAGTTCGAAGGCCGCGTTCATCAGCTTGTCGCTGACCTCGTGGAAGGCGGGGAAGGCGGTGAAGACGGCCAGCGACAGGGCCAGCAAGGGGACCAGGGCGAGCAGGGTGGTGTAGGAAAGGGCGGCGGCGCTGTGGGTACACCGACTTTCGTCGAACCGGCGCCAGAAGTAGTGCC
>JALSGR010000151.1 GCA_026982635.1 Methylothermaceae bacterium
TCTTGTTGCCGGTGGACAGCACCAGGCGGCGGAACTTGTTGGAGATGGCCATCAGGGTGACGCCCCGGCAGCGGGCCTGGATGTTCTCCTCGGTCACGTCCCACGGGCGGCCGGCGAACTCCGCCTCCAGCATTTGCAAAAAGGACTGGAACGCCGGCTCGATGGGAATCACCCGGTAAGCGACCCCCAGGTTGTCCGCCAGTTTTTTCGCGTCTTCCAGGCTGATTTCCGAGGTGAAGCGCGACGGCATCATCACCGCTTCGACGTTGTCCGGCCCCAGGGCCTCACAGGCCAGACACAGCACCACCGAGGAGTCGATGCCGCCGGAAAGCCCCAGCACCGCCCCGTTGAAGCCGTTCTTGCGGGTGTAGTCGCGGATCGCCAGGACGATGGCCTTGCGGATGCTGGTGATCTCGTCATCGACCGCGGCCACCTCGCCGGGCACAGCGGCGACCTGCTCCCCGTCCCAGTGGAAATCGGCGGTCGCCAGACGCTGCTCGAACTCTGGCAAGCGCCGCACCACCCGGCCGTCCCGGTTCATGACGAAGGAGGCGCCGTCGAACACCAGTTCGTCCTGGTTGCACACCTGGTTGACGTACACCACCGGCACCCCGGTGGCGACGATGCGGGCGTGGACCACGGCCTCGCGCTCGGCCACCTTGCGGACGTGGAAGGGGGAGGCATTGATGTTCACCACCAGGCGGGCGCCGGCGCGGACGCAGCTTTCCACCGGCCCCGGATGCCAGATGTCCTCGCAGATGGTGACCCCCACCGGCACCCCCTTGAGGACGAACAGACCAGGGGCATCGCCGGCATGGAAATAGCGCTTCTCGTCGAAGACCCCATAGTTGGGCAGATGACGCTTGCGGTAGATCAGGCGGATCTGGCCGTCCTTCAACACCGCGGCGCTGTTGTAGAGACGGCCGTGCGCCTTTTCGGGAAAACCGACCACGACCTCGATGCCGCGGACCTGTTGACGAATCCGCTCCAGACCCCGGCGGCAGGCCTCGATGAAATCGTCCCGCAGCAGCAGGTCGTCTGGAGGATAACCGGAAACCGCCAGTTCGCTGAAGATCACCGCGTCGGCCCGGAGCGTGTCCCGGGCCCGCTCGGCGGCGGCGACGATCTTGGTCACGTTGCCATCGACGTCGCCGACCAGATAGTTGAGCTGCGCCAGAGCGAACCGCAACCGGATCATGACAGCAACGCCTTCATCCGGCTCCCCATCTCGGTGGGCAGATCCACCACCGTCACACCGGCCCGGCGCAGCGCCGCCACCTTGGCCTCGGCGGTTCCCCGGCCGCCACTGACGATGGCCCCGGCATGCCCCATGCGCCGCCCGGGCGGAGCGGTGCGGCCGGCGATGTAGGCCACCACCGGTTTGTCCACATGGTGGCGAATGTATTCGGCCGCCATTTCCTCCTCCTCACCACCGATCTCCCCCACGAGAATGATGCCGCGGGTTTCCGGATCGGCCTGGAACAGGGCCAGGGCGTCGATGAAATTCATCCCGTGAATCGGATCGCCCCCGATACCGATGCAGGTGGTCTGCCCCAGCCCTTCCCGGGTGGTCTGCCATACGGCTTCGTAGGTCAGGGTTCCGGAGCGGGAGACGATGCCGACACAGCCGCGCCGGTGGATGAAACCGGGCATGATGCCGATCTTGCATTCGTCCGGGGTGATGATGCCGGGGCAGTTGGGGCCGATGAGAATGGCGTCGTGATCCCGGAGTGCCGCCTCGACCCGGAGCATGTGCAGGGTGGGAATCCCCTCGGTGATGCACACGATGAGGCGCAGACCGGCGTCGGCGGCCTCCAGGATGGCGTCGGCGGCGAAGGGCGGCGGCACGTAGATGACGCTGGCTTCCGCCCCGGTTTCCCGGACCGCCTCGCGCACGGTGTCGAACACCGGCAGGCCCAGATGGCTCTGTCCTCCCCGTCCCGGGGTGACGCCGCCCACCAGGCGGGTGCCGTATTCCAGGGCCTGGCGGCTGTGGAAGGTGGCCTGTTTTCCGGTGAACCCCTGACAGATCACCTTGGTGTTGCGGTCCACCAGCACGCTCATGGTCTTTCCCCCCTCGCTGCCGCCACCGCCTTTTGCGCCGCCTCCAGCAGATCGGCGGCGGGAATGACGGCCAGTTCCGCCTTCTCCAGCAACCGGCGCCCCTCGGCGGCGTTGGTCCCCTCCAGGCGCACCACCACCGGCACCTTCACCCGCACCTGGCGCACAGCGGCGATCACCCCCTCGGCGATCAGGTCGCAGCGCACGATGCCACCGAAGATGTTGACCAGAATCGCCTTGACCTTGGGATCGGACAGGATGATCTTGAAGGCTTCGGCCACCCGCTCCGCCGACACCCCGCCGCCGACGTCGAGAAAATTGGCCGGCTCGCCGCCGCATTGCTTGACCAGGTCCATGGTGGCCATCGCCAGCCCGGCGCCGTTGACCATACAGCCGATGTCACCGTCCAGGGTGACGTAACTGAGTCCGTGCTCCCGGGCCCGCCGCTCCTTCTCGTCCTCCTGGCTCGGGTCCCGCAGGGCCTCGACGTCGGGATGGGCGTACAGAGCGTTGTCGTCGAACTGGAGCTTGGCGTCCAGGGCCAACAATCGGCCCTCGGCGGTCAC
>JALSGR010000152.1 GCA_026982635.1 Methylothermaceae bacterium
GGTCGATGATTCTAACCTTTTCTCCGGCGTGATACAAATTCGGAGCCGCTTCGGCAGATTCGCGCCGTCACCCGGTTTCCTGCAACAGGGTTTTCAACTGGGCCAGAGCCGCCTGGCCCCGGGCTTTCTTTTCCGCTTCCGGCAGGTCGTTCTTGCCGCTCCATTCCAGATCCTCCTGGGGCAGCTCCTCGAGAAAGCGGCTCGGTTGGCAGGTGACCGTCTCCCCGTACCGTTTGCGCTGGCGGCAATAGCTCAGGGTCAGGGTTTTCTGTGCCCGGGTGATGCCCACGTAGCACAGACGCCGCTCCTCCTCGACGTCGTCCTGGTCGATGCTGGTCTGATGGGGCAGCAGTCCTTCCTCCATTCCCACCAGATAGACGTGGGGGAATTCCAGCCCCTTGGCGGCATGCAGGGTCATGAGGGCGACACGGTCGCCGGCTTCGTCGTCGCGGCTGCGGTCGAGGACGTCGAGCAGCATCAGTTTGGCGACCGCGGCCTGGAGCGGGTCGTCGCCGGATTCGGCTTCCTCCAGCAGCCGGCCGAGCCAGTCGAGCAGTTCGCCCACGTTCTCCCAGCGGCGTTCGGCCTGTCGGGGATTGGCGGCGGTGTCGCGCAGGTGGTCGCGGTAGCCGATGGTTTCCAGCATGTCCCGGATGACCGCCAGCGTGTCGCCGCGTTTGGCGCGGTCAGCGGTGTCGTTGAGGAAATCGCAGAAGTGCTGCAGCCGGTCGATGGCGCGGGCGTCGAGCACCTGGGTCAGCCCCATTTCGTAGCAGGCGGCGAACAGGGAGACGTGGCGCTTCTGGGCGTAACCACCCAGTTTTTCCAGCGTGGCGGGGCCGATTTCGCGTTTGGGGGTGTTGGCCACCCGCAGGAAGGCGATGTCGTCGTCGGGGTTGACCAGCAGGCGCAGATAGGCGACCACGTCCTTGACCTCGGCGTGCTCGAAGAAGGAACGGCCGCCGCTGAGAAAATACGGGACGCGCTGTTCCCGCAGCGCCCGCTCGAACAGGCGGGCTTGGTGGTTGCTGCGATAGAGGATGGCGTAGTCGGCGAAGCGCCCGCCGCGGCGGAACTTGTGGTGCAGCAGGTCGGCGGCGATCTGGCGGGCTTCGGCGAATTCGTCGGCGTGGACCTGTACCCGGATGGGATCGCCGTAGCCGTAGCGGCTCCACAGCTTCTTCTCGAACACGTGGGGATTGTGGGCGATCAGCTGGTTGGCGGCTTTGAGGATGCGGCCGGTGGAACGGTAGTTCTGTTCCAGCTTGATGATCTTCAGCCGCGGGAAGTCTTGCTTGAGGCGGACCAGATTCTCGGGACGGGCGCCGCGCCAAGCGTAGATGGACTGGTCGTCGTCGCCGACCACGGTGAAGCGGCCCAGGCGGCCGGTGAGCAGGCACAGGAGGCGGTACTGGGTGCGGTTGGTGTCCTGGTATTCGTCCACCAGCAGGTAGCGCAGCCGGGTCTGCCATTTCTCCAGGACGTCGGGATGGTCCTGGAACAACTGCACCGGCAGCAGGATCAAGTCGTCGAAATCGACCGCGTTGTAAGCCCTGAGGCAGCGTTGGTATTCACGATAGAGGAGAGCGGCCGGGCGGTCGGCGGCCTCGCCCGTTTCGGCTTCCTCCGGAGAGACCAGATCGTTCTTCCAGGCGCCGATGCGTTCGGCGTGGGCGGGCAGGTCGTCGGGGTGGAAGGGGTGCTTGTGATGGGCGGCGATCTCCTTGAGCAGGGCCAGGCGATCGTGACCGTCGAGGATCGACAGGCCGGACTTGAAGCCGAGGGCCTTGTGTTCGCGGCGGAGGATGTCGAGGCCGAGGGCGTGGAAGGTGGACACCGTCAGGCCTTTGAGACGGTCGCGGTCCACCTGTCTCCCGACCCGTTGCTTCATCTCCCGGGCCGCCTTGTTGGTGAAGGTGAGGGCGGCGATGTGGCGCGCCGCCAGCCCCTGCTCGATCAGATGGGCGATTTTGTGGGTGATGACCCGGGTCTTGCCACTGCCGGCGCCGGCGATCACCAACACCGGGGTGTCGATGGTTTCGACCGCGGCCTTCTGTTGGGGGTTGAGGCTCATGTGTCGCGGGTTTCGATGAGTAATTCGGCTGTGTCGGGGAAGGCATCGACCAGCTTCCGGTCCATCGTGACGAGCTTGCACTTCAGCCCCTTGGCAAGGGCCACGAACTCACAGTCGTAGGCGGAACAGCGGCTTTGACCGGCCAGGGTCAAGACGTCCAGCGAGGGGACTTCGTATTCCCGTCCTTGGAACAGGGTTTCCATTTCATGCTGAATCGTCAACGCCTGGTCGAAGTCGATCAGTCTCTTGCGTAGATACAGCGCCAGCACGTTGCGGAACTCGCTGCGCCAAAGGAGCGGAACGCACCACTTCGGATCGGAAAGATAACGGCGTTCCGCAGCGTCGGTATAGGGCGACGGCAGCGCCAGGTAAGCGATGAGGTTGGTGTCGGCGACGATCACGGGCGGCCGTCGTCGATGGCCTGGAGGATTTCTTCCGGCGTGACCGCATCCGGGGGCAAGTCGGGACGAATACGCCGAAGCCGTCGCAACTGTTCCTCGGGGGAGAACGGCCGGGGTTCGAACAGGGTTTCCAGGCAATGAATCAGTTCGCCGTTGATGGACCGGTGATGTGCCTTGGCCGCGGCCTTGATGCGTTCGTAGAGATTTTCGGGGATGTTCTTCAGGGTGATGGTGGCCATGTTCGAGCTACCCGCAACCATAATGGTTGTATTATGGTGGAAAATGGGGGAGAAGATCAATCACCAGAGCGGCGGCGCTTACCACCGATCACTTCTGTCGGAGGGAATCGGAAAGAGTCTGTCAGCGGCCAGGGAGGGCCGCACCGGGCCTGAATTGACGGACGAATTTCGGTCCGCCAGACTCTGGCCCCGGAAACCCGAATTGATCGGTGTTGAGGCGGTGGCATTTGGCCCGGCTGAAGACCCGACAGGTGTTTCCGGTCAACCGGCGAGAATGTCGGCCACGCACGCCGTCAGCCGTTTGGCGTAGGGGATGTGGAGGAACTCGTTGGGACCGTGGGCGTTGCTTTCCGGCCCCAGAACCCCGGTGATGAGGAACTGGGCCTGGGGAAAGCGGTCGCCGAGCATCTTCATGAAGGGGATGCTGGCCCCCAGCCCGATATGGGCGGCCTTGTGGCCGAAGTGGGAAAGCGATGCCCGGTCGCAGGCTTCCAGCAGCCAGGGGGCCGGTTCGGGGGCTTCCCAGCCGTCGCCGCCCTGGTCGAAGCGGATGTCGATGTGGGCGCCGAAGGGGGGATCGCGCAGCACCGCCCGTTCGATGGCCCGTTTGGCGTCTTCGCAGCGCACCGGCGGCGGCAGGCGGAAGGAGAGTTTCAGGCGGGTGTAAGCGCGCATGACGTTGCCGGCGCGGTCGGCGGGCGGCAGGCCGTCCTGGCCCACCACGCACAGGGTCGGGCGCCAGGTGTTGTTGAGGATCAGTTCGTAAGGGTCGTCGCCGAGGGGTTTCAGGCCGGGGAGAGGATGCAGTCCCTTCACCATCGACAGGCCGAGGATTTCCGCCGCTTCCCGGGCCTGCCGCCTGCGGATCTCGGGGATCGTCACGTGCAGCTCTTCCAGCAGGACCCGGCCGCTGGCGGCGTCCTCCAGCCGGTCGAGGATGCGGCGCATCACCGCGAAGGACTCGGGGACGATACCGGAGGCGATGCCGGAATGGGCGGCTTCCTTGAGGGTCTGGACGGTGATGGTGCAGCCCTGCATGCCGCGCAGGGAGGTGGTGGACCAGAGCCGTTCGTAATCGCCGGTGCCCGAGTCCAGGGCGATCACCAGATCGGGGGTGCCGATGAGGTGACCGTATGCTTCCAGATAGGGCGGCAGGTGGGGGGAGCCGCTTTCCTCGGAGAATTCGATCAGGATCAGGCAGCGGGGATGCGCGCTTCCCTGTCGCCGCAGCGCCTTGAGGGCGGCGACGGCGGCGAACAGGGCATAACCGTCGTCGGCGCCGCCGCGGCCGTAGAGCCGGCCGTCTTCGATCACCGGCTTCCACGGTCCCAGCCCCTCGCGCCAGCCTTCCATTTCAGGCTGTTTGTCCAGATGGCCGTAGAGAAGCACGTTGCCCGGCTTTTTCCCGGGGATCTCCACCAGCAGCAGCGGCGTCAGCCCCGGGATTTTGAGGTCGTGGACGGTCCAGTCGGCCTCCTTGTGGCGGTCGAGCCAGTCGAGGGCCAGCCGGCGCGCCCGGTCCAGGTGGCCGGTTTCGGCCCAGGCAGCGTCGAAGTCCGGCGACAGGGCGGGGATACGGATGTAATCGGCCAGGGTGGGGAGGATCTCTCGCTCCCAGAAGTCGCTGATGGTATCGAGCAGAGGGGTGGCGGTCATGGTGCGTTCGCAGTGATTTGCTGGGAGCCTTTAGTTTACAGGATGAGCGCCTCCCCTGTCCGGCGGCGAAAGGGGTCATGATCGTTTGCCCCTGCTTGGATCAGGCCGCGGTGGTGTTACGCCATTCTTCGAGCATCTTGTTGACCTCCATATCCAGCATCCGTTGGATCAGGGCAGTCTTGAACCCGACGGTTCTTTCCAGAGCGATGAAATAGTTTTCGAAATAGCCGTCGGCGATCAGGCCGGTGACCACGTCGGTGATGCGCTTGAAGGCGCCGAAGAGTTCCTTCGCTTCGTCGGGCGGGAGGGTTTCCAGGCATTTGTCCAGAAACAATTGCTGGATACGGCTCATCATGCCGATGAGGAAAAGATTCGAAACGCCCCGTTTGACATGCACGAGGCCGACGAACCATTGATGCCGCCACCAATTCTGGTCGATGTTGCCGCAGGTCAGTCCTTCATACCAGTCGCGCAGCATTTGTTCCCGGGTGGGGCGTTCGCCCTCGTTGAAGATCTTGGCGGTCGGTTCGTAGGTGAACAGGGTGTCGTAGAACGCCTGGACGATCGTTTCCGTCCATTGGTGGGTGGTTTCCCGGTGGGATGCCAGGATTTCCGGGTCTTTGTCGGAGTATCCCGTCAGGGTGAAGAGGTGTTGCAGGGCTTCGTTCAGATGCGCTAGGGCTTTCTCAGACATGGAGTCCTCCTTGAAGTCCTTGTACGGTCGGGAGAGTCGGTTGTCACACCAGTTGGGCGATCTGCTCGGCGGCCCGTTTGGCGTCGAGGAAGATCAGGCCCAATTTCGCCTGGGGTTTGGCCAGCACGGTCAATACCGCCTCCTTGCCGGCATGGATCATGAGCACGAAGCCGTGATTCCCCTTGACTAACACCTGTTGTAGTTCGCCTCGGGCCAGCTCTTGGGCGGTGCGGTCGCCAAGGGAAAGCATGGCCGCGCTCATGGCCCCGACCCGATCTTCGTCCAGTCCTTGGGGCAAGAGAGCCGCCATCATCAGGCCGTCGGTCGAAACCACCCCGGACGCTTCGATGTCTGCGGAGGTGCCGTTGAGCTCCGAGAGAATGGATGTCAGCATTTCGGATCGCATGATCGTTACCTCTTGGGTTGTCAAGGGATAAAAACAGATCGTCGTTGTCAACTATTTAGTTATAGCCGACCTGCGCCGTCTGGGGGTGAAACGGGCGACGGACAATGAAAAATTGAGATGCAACGCCGGTTTTCGGCGCAACCTTGCCGTGAAAGTCGCCCTTGGCATTGTCCCCTTCCTGGAAGGGTGGTTGACGACCCGGCGTAAAGGCGGTATTCAGGAAGCGCAGAATTTCAAAATAAACAACAGGGGGAGAACGGTTCCATGGAATATCTGCTGTATCTTTTGCCTCCACTTCTGGGGGCCGGCGGCCTGTTCGCCGCTTACAAAATCTACCAGTGGATTCTGGCCACCCCGGCCGGCTCCGGCAGGATCGCCCGGATCGCCGAGCAGATCCATCTGGGGGCGATGGTGTTCATCCGCCGCGAGTACCAGATTCTGGGGATCTTCGTGGCGGTATTACTGCTGCTGCTGTGGCAGTTTCTCGGCTGGCGGACGGCCTTGTGCTTCCTGGTGGGGGCGGCCGCCTCCGCCACCGCCGGCTACATCGGCATGAGCACCGCCACCCGCGCCAACGTCCGCACCACGGTGGCCGCCTCGAGCGGCGACGCCGCCAAGGCGCTGGAGGTGGCCTTCTTCGGCGGTTCCATCATGGGCCTGGCGGTGGCCTCCCTCGGGCTTTTGGGTCTGGGGCTGATGTATCTGTTTTTCGGCGGCGATCCGGAGACCGCCCACGCCCTCCACGGCTTCGGCATGGGGGCGTCGGTGGTGGCGCTGTTCTCCCGCGTCGGCGGCGGCATCTACACCAAGAGCGCCGACGTCGGGGCCGACCTGGTGGGCAAGGTGGAGGCCGGCATCCCTGAGGACGACCCGCGCAATCCCGGGGTGATCGCCGACAACGTCGGGGACAACGTCGGCGACGTGGCCGGGATGGGGTCGGACATCTTCGAGTCCTACTGCGGCGCCATGATCGCCACCATCGCCATGGCCTCGACCATGGCCGCCGACGTGTTGGCGCCGGTGGGATCGCGTCCGGCCCTGATGTTCCTGCCCCTGGCCCTGGCCTCGGCGGGACTGCTGTCCTCCATCGCCGGCATCTGGCTGGTGCAGCGCAACGCCGACAAGCCGGCGGACAAGGCGCTGCGGATGGGCACGCTGGGGGCGGCGGGGATCTTCATGGGGCTGGCGCTGTTGGTGATCCTGGTCGCCGGGGTCAGTGTCAAGGCCTGGCTGGCGGTGCTGGCCGGTTCCGCCGGCGGCATCGTCATCGGCCTGGTGACCGAGTACTACACCGGCGGCCGGCCGGTGGCCAAGATCGCCGAATCCGGGGAGACGGGGCCGGCTACGGTGATGATCGCCGGTCTGGCTACCGGGATGCAGTCGGTGGTGGTGCCGATCCTCACCATCAGCGCCATCATCTTCCTCGCCGACCGCCTGGTCGGTCTGTACGGCGTCGGGATCGCTGCCGTCGGCATGCTGGCCACCGTCGGTATCACCATGGCCATCGACGCCTATGGGCCGGTGGCCGACAACGCCGGCGGCATCGCCGAGATGGGTGGTCTGGGGGAGGAAACCCGCCGGATCACCGACTCCCTCGACGAACTGGGCAACACCACCGCCGCCATCGGTAAGGGTTTCGCCATCGGCGCCGCGGCCCTGGCGGCGTTGGCGATCATCACCGCCTACGGCGAGACCATTGCCAGCCAGATGCCGGACTTCGCTCTCCATTTGGGGGATGCCGACGTCCTGGCCGGTCTGTTCATCGGTGGCACCATCCCCCTGCTCATCGCCTCGGTGACCATGACCGCGGTGGGGGACGCCGCCTTCGAGATGATTCAGGAGATCCGCCGCCAATTCCGGGAGATTCCCGGCCTTCTGGAAGGCAAGGCGGAGCCGGACACCGCCCGCTGCGTCGACATCGCCACCCAGGCGGCTTTGAAGAAGATGGTGCTGCCCGGGGTGATCGCCGTGGCAGCCCCGGTGATCGTCGGCTTCTGGCTCGGGCCCCAGGCTCTGGGGGGAATGCTCGGTGGGGCGCTCTTGGGCTGCGTGTTGATGGCGCTGATGATGGCCAACGCCGGCGGCGCTTGGGACAACGCCAAGAAGTACGTGGAGAAGGGCAATCTCGGCGGCAAGGGGTCCGAGGTGCACAAGGCCACGGTGGTGGGCGACACCGTCGGCGATCCCTTCAAGGACACCTCCGGCCCGGCCATGAACATCCTCATCAACGTCATGGCCATTGTCAGCCTGGTGATCGCGCCGCTTTTGGTCTGAAGCGGCGGGGGAAGCGGTCCCGGGGCCGCTTCCTCACCTGCCGAGGATTTCGCGCAAGCCGTTCACCATGAACTGCATGGCCAGGACCGCCAGCAACAGCCCCGTCAGGCGGGTGATCACGCCGATGCCGCCGAGACCCAGTACCCGGCGCAGCCAGCGTCCGGCCCAGAAGGCGGCGAACACCGTCAGGCAGGCGGCGACGATCACCGGAAGAAGATAGACGAAGGGAATCTGGCGCTGGGGATCCTGTTGCCAGACCAGGACGGCGGTGATGGCGCCGGGGCCGGCCAGCAGAGGGGTCGCCAGCGGCACCAGGGCCACGTTGGTCTTGTGCAGGCTTTCTTCCGCTTCGGCGGCCGAGCTTTTCATGCCCGCCGGAAGCAGGCCGAGCATCTGCAAGGCGTAGATGAAGAAAATGACGCCGCCGGCCAGTTGGAACGCCGGCAGCGTGATGCCGAAGAAACGAAGCAGGCGGTCGCCGGTCAGACCGAAGAAGGCCAGGATCAGCCCGGCGGAGAGGCAGGCGACGGCGGCCACCCGGCTTTGCTGCCGGACGTTCAGGTCCCGGGTCATGGCCAGGAACAGGGGTAGGTTGCCCACCGGATCCATGATGATGACCAGGGGGAAGAACAAGGACAGGAAATGGTGGAACATGGTCAGCCGCCCAGTCGCAGATGGCGGACCGGGGCCTCGGTCCGTACCGGCTGGTGCGAGGTCAATACCACCAGGCCGCCGTGCTCGAGGTGCCGGTCCAGCAATCGGTGCACCCAGTCGATGCCGCTACGGTCCAGGGAGGTGAACGGCTCGTCGAGAATCCACAGGATCGCCTCCTGGAGCAGCAGTCTCGCCAGGGCGATGCGCTGGCGTTGCCCCGCCGAGAGCGCCCGGGCTGGGGTTTCCAGATGGCGTTCCAGCCCGGCCTGTGCCAGAATCCCCGCCAGATCGAAGCCGCGTCGGACATTGTGCAGCCGCGCGATCCAGCGCAGGTTTTCCAGCGGGGTCAATTCCCCCTTGATGCCGGGGTGATGGCCCACGTAGGCCATCTGCCGCAGAAAGGCTGGCCATTGGCGGCGCAGAGGACGGCCCTGCCAGTGTATTTCCCCGCTTTCGGGTTGTGACAGGCCGGCCAGAATGCGCAGGAGACTGGTTTTGCCGCAGCCGTTGGCTCCTTGGACGTGAAGCAGTTCGCCCGCGTCCAGTTCGAAATCGAGGTCGCGGAACAACGACCGGTCGCCGCGCACGCACTCCAACCGCCTCACTTCGAGGCGCGGAACGGCAGCCATGAAGGAACCTCCTATAATTTGAAGATGAACGGAAATCGACCATTTTACCCACGGTACGGGACATGCGGGTGATCTTGCCGCTGGTGATCGTTCTGCTCGTCGTGACCGGCGGCGCCTGGTTCTGGCTGGAGCAGGCTGCGGCTCCGCCGTTGCGGGTAGGTACGAACGTATGGACCGGTTATGAACCGCTCTATCTGGCGAGGGAATTGGGATATTACCGTCACCGGCCGATCAAACTGCTGGAACTACGGTCCGCCAGCGACGTGATGCAGCTTTTGCGCGCCGGCAGCATCGAGGCGGCGGCGTTGACGTTGGACGAAACCCTGTCGGTGCTGCAGGATGGCTTCGATCTGGGCGTCGTCGCCGTCATGGACGTTTCCCAGGGCGGGGATGTGTTGCTGGCGCGGCCGTCCATCGAAACCCTGGCGCAGTTGGAGGGAAAGCGGGTCGGGGTGGAAAGTTCGGCCGTCGGGGCCATCTTGCTCGGTGGGGCGCTGGCGGCGGCGCGATTGCGCGACGACCAGGTCGAGATCGTGCCGTTGACGGCGGACGAACACGAAGCGGCCTATCGGGAGCGGCGGATCGACGCCGTCGTGACCTTCGAGCCGGTGGCGACCCGGCTGCGGGAACAGGGCGCCCGGGTCTTGTTCGACAGCCGCCGGATCCCCGATCGCATCGTCGATGTGCTGGTGGTGCGCCGGGATTTGATCGAGGGACGGGAGGCGACCCTCAGGGCCTTGCTGGATGGTTATTTTCAGGCCCTCGCGTTTATGAGGAATCAGCCCCGGCGGGCGGCGGAGCTGTCCGCCCCCCGTCTGAATCTCACGCCCGAGGAAGTGCGGCGCAGTTACCGTGGACTGCGTTTGCCGACCCTGGCCGACAATTATCGCTGGCTTTCCGGGGCGAGCCCTCTCCTGTCCGTCACCGGGCGGCGGATCGCCGCTTTCATGGTGCAAAAGCGGTTGCTGCGTCATTTCGTCGATCCCGCCCGGCTGGCCGAGCCGCGCTTTCTTCCCGAGGCTGTTCGTGATTAGGATCCGAGCTTTTCATCTCCGATGGCATCTGATCGTGACCCTGAGCGCCTTCCTGGTGCTGCTGTGGGGCGTCTTGACCGGCTTTTTCTACTGGGGCGGTGTGGAGGACGCCGAGCACGAGGCCCGCGAGCATCTGAGCTACGAAATGGGGCGCCTGGCCATCCAGCTCGGGCACGAACTGGAGCACGGCGAGCGGCTGGACGCTGAGCGTCTCCTGACCCTGTGGGCGGCGGAGCCCAACATGCACTATCTGGCCGTGCTCGACGACACCGGTCGGGTCCTGTTCGCCAACCGCCTCGCCTGGAAAGGGCGACCGCTCGCAGAGTCGGTCGCGCGCTTCGATCCGGCGCTGTTGCGCCAGGTCCAGGCACAGCGCCGTCCGATCGTGGTCACGGTTTCCGGGTTGGCCGCGATGGACGCCTATTTCCCTCTGATGTGGCACGATGGCGGCGAACGGCATCTGCGGGAGGAACGGACGGCGGTTCTGTTCGCCCGTTACGACCTCAAACCTATCTACGACCGGATTCTCGCCGGCGTGGGAGTCGCCGCCGCCGTTCTCGCCGTGCTGTTGGGCGCCGGGTTGTTCACCCTGTGGTACATGCTTCGCCGCATTCTGCTGGAGCCCCTGAGCCGGTTCGCCGAGGCGACCCGCCGTTTCGGCTCGGGTGAGCGTCAGATACAACTGGCGGCGGAAGGGGAAGGCGAGCTGGCGGAGCTGACCGAGGTGTTCAACCAGATGGCCCATCGGCTCGGGGAAAGCCAGCAAATGCTGCTCCGGCAGCGGGCCCTGTTCGATACCCTCGCGGAAGTCAACCAGGCCATCATCCGGTCCGGATCCGCCCGCCAGGTGCTCGATTCCCTGTGCCGGATCCTGGTCGAGCATGCCGGATTCGCCCTGGCCTGGCTGGGAGAAGTCCGGGAAGGGCAGGTGGCGGCCGTCGCCGCGGCCGCCGCCGAGGAAGCGATGCTCGAGTACGTCGGTCAGCTGGACATCGTCCTCGATCCCGGCCAGCCGGCGGGAAAGGGGCCCACGGCCACCGCGGTTCGGCAGAATCGTGTCGTCCTGGTCAACGATTTTCAGGCCAGTACCATGACGGATCATTGGAAACAGGTGGCGGCCCGTTTCCGGATTCGTGCCAGTGCGGCGTTGCCGATTCGTCGTTCCGGGAAGGTGACGGCGGTGTTGAACGTGTACGCCGATCGCAGCGGTTTCTTCACCCGGGAGGTGGTGCAGTTGCTGGTGGAACTGGCCGCCGACGTCGCCTTCGCCCTGGATCATTTCGAGCAGCGTCAGCGCCAGCGGCGGATCGAGGAGGCATTGCGTCACAGCGAGGCCCGTTATCGCCAGTTGTTCGAACAGAGCCCGGCGGTGGAGCTGTTGATCGACTGCCAGGCCCGCAAGATCCTCGACGCCAACCCCGCCGCCTGCCGTTTTTACGGCTACGGCCGGGAGGAATTCCAGGACATGCCTTTGCACCGGCTCCAGGAGGAGGACACGGTGCTCGAGGGGAACGAAGGGGTGGTCTGTTGCCGGCACCGCCTGAGCGACGGCCGGCAACGGGACGTGGAAATCTACGCCGGGCCGGTGGTCATCGAGGGCCGCCGGTTGTTGTTCGCCATCGTCCACGACGTGACCGACCGACAGCGCATGGAGCGCTTCACCCGGATGCTGACCGAGGATGTCGGCGCCAAGCTCGGCGAGGACTTTTTCCAGTCGCTGGTGGGGATGCTGGGCCGGAACTTGAACGTGGCCTATGCCTTCGTGGCCGTGGTGGAGGCGGGGCGTCTGGAGGCGATCGCCGTCTGGGGTGCCGCCGGCCGTCTGGAGGATTTTTCCTGCGGTCTGGCGGGTACGCCCTGTGCCGAGGTGGTCAAAGGCGGCGCCCGGGTGTTTCCGCAAGGCGTCCAGGAACGGTTTCGCGACGACGAACTGCTGCACCGGTTGCAGATCGAAAGTTACGCCGGGACGCCGCTGCACGACAACGAGGGGCGGGTCATCGGCGTTCTGGGGGTGTGTGACACCAAGCCGCTGACCGAGGCGAGCGAGCTGATGACCATTCTGCGCATGGTGGCGGTGCGGGCCAGCGCGGAATTGCAGCGGCGCCAGGCCGAGCGGGAAATCCAGCAACTGGCCTTCTACGATCCCCTGACCCAGTTGCCCAACCGGCGCCTGTTCCTCGAACGCCTGGCGCAGGCGCTGAGTGCCGCCGGCCGTCGCAAGGACTGGGGCGGGGTGATGTTCCTCGATCTCGACAATTTCAAGCATCTCAACGACGCCTGGGGCCATCACGTGGGCGATCAGCTGCTGGTCCAGGTCGCCTCGCGTCTGCGGCGGTACCTGCGGAGCGAGGACACCGTGGCCCGCCTGGGGGGCGACGAGTTCGTCATCCTGCTGCCCGATCTGGGGGATGACGAAGAGGCGGCGGCCAATCACGTCCGTGCCGTGGCTCAGAAGCTCAAGGAGCAGGTCACCAAGGAGTTTCGGCTAGGGGAGCGCAGCTATCACACCTCGGTGAGCATCGGCATCACCTTGTTCCGGGGGGAGGAAACCGTCGAGGCGCTGCTGAAACAGGCCGACGCCGCCATGTACCGGGCCAAGGCGGCGGGGCGAAACGCCATCCGCTTCTATCATCCGACGATGCAGGCGGTCGCCGACGCCCGGCTGGAATTGGAAAAGGCGCTGCGCGCCGCGCTGGCGAGCGATCAGTTCGAATTGTACTATCAGCCGCAACACCGCAACGGCGGCGGGTTGGCCGGTGCCGAAGCGCTGCTGCGCTGGAACCACCCGGAGAAAGGATTCATCCCCCCCAACGAGTTCATCCCCATCGCCGAGGAAACCGGTCTGATCCTGGACCTGGGGCGGTGGGTGCTGGAAACCGCCTGCCGCCACATCCGCCAGTGGCAGGACAACGGTTGGATGGCGTTCATCGATCACGTGGCGGTCAACATCAGCCCGAGGCAGTTCCATCAGGCCGGTTTCGTCGATGAGGTCACCCGCATCGTCGAGACCGCCGGCATTTCACCCGACAAGCTGATGCTGGAATTGACCGAAAGCATCGTGATCGAGGACATCGGCGACACCATCGCCAAGATGAAGTCGCTCAAGCGCCTGGGGGTACGATTCTCCATCGACGATTTCGGCACCGGTTACTCTTCCTTGATCTATCTCAAGCGCCTGCCGTTGGACGAGCTGAAGATCGACCGCTCCTTCGTGCGTGACATCGAAACCGACACGGGCGACCGGGCCATCGTCGAGACCATTCTCGCCATGGCCCGGCACCTGGGTCTGACCGTGGTGGCGGAAGGGGTGGAGACCGAAGCCCAGTGCCGCTTCCTGCAACGGCACGGCTGTCACCTGTATCAGGGTTGGCTGTTCAGCAAGCCGCTGCCGATGTCGAGATTCAGCCGTTATCTGATGCGCGCTGTCGCTGCAGCGCAGCCAGAATCTCCGTGATCAGCGCCGGCCCCCGGTAAACGAGGCCGGTGTAGAGCTGAACCAGTCTGGCCCCGGCTTCGAATTTCTCCAGGGCGTCCCCGGCGCTCAGGATGCCGCCGCAGGCGATGATGGGCAGTGCGTCCCCGAGGACGGCGTGGAGCTGACGGACCACCGCGGTGGCCCGGTTCCGCAGCGGCGCGCCGCTGAGCCCGCCGTTCTCCCTTCCCGCCGGCAGATGGGCCACGGCGGTGTGGTCGACGGTGGTGTTGGTGGCGATGACGCCGTCTATGTGATGGCGCAGAAAACAGTCGGCCTGGCGGCGTAGTTGCTCCGGGGTCAGATCGGGGGCGATCTTGACCACCAGCGGCAGCCGGCGACCGCTGCGCTGGGCCAGCCGGTCCCGGTGACGGTCCAGGGCCGCCAGCAGGTCTTCCAGCGCCTCGCCGTGTTGGAGATCCCGCAAACCGGGGGTGTTGGGGGAGGAAATGTTGATGGTGACGTAGTCGGCGAGGGTATGGACCTTTTCCATCCCGAGGCGGTAATCGTCGGCGGCCCGTTCCTGGGGGGTGTCCTTGTTCTTGCCGAGGTTGACCCCGAGGATGAAATCCCTCGCCCCCAGGCGTTCCAGCCGGGACACCAAATGGTCGATGCCGGCGTTGTTGAATCCCATGCGGTTGATCAGGGCTTCGGCTTCGGGAAGGCGGAACAGCCGGGGCGGGGGGTTGCCCGGTTGCGGCCTGGGGGTGACGGTGCCGACCTCGAGGAAGCCGAATCCCAGCTCGGCCAGTCCCCTGATGTGGTCGCCGTTCTTGTCCAGGCCGGCCGCCAGCCCCACCGGATTGGGAAAGCGAAGCCCCATGACCTCCACCGGGTGTTCGAGTCGCCGTTGGCGCAGGGGATTGAGCGGTCCGAGCCGGGCCGCCAGGTCGAGGGCGCCTAGGGTGATGTGGTGGGCGGTTTCCGGATCCAGCCGGAACAGCAGGGGGCGCAGGCGGGGATAGAGATTCATTCGCCCCGTCTCCCTGTACGGATCCGGTCGCGGATTTGGGCGACTTTTCCTGGGTCGAGGGTGCCGGTGCGGTCCCCCCGGCACAAGGCTCCCCGGAATCCCAGGTAATCGGGCGCCAGGGGCAGAAGGGCGTCGATGTCCTCCAGTCGCAGGGAGCCGGCCAGACCGGTGAGCAGCCCCAGGGACTTGGCCCGTTCGACGAAGCGGGCGAGAAAGGCCGCAGGGCGCAGCCGGGGCAGCGGGCCGAGGCTTTTGTCGGCGGTATCCAGCATCGCACCGTGAAAACCGGCGGCCGCGATCCGTTCCAGGACCGGGAGGGCGATCAGGTAGTCGGCCATCAGCACGGCGATCAGCTTGTGTTCGGTGGCCAGGGGCGTCAGGGCCTCCAGGGTGGCTTCCAGGTCGCCGCCGGGAAACAGGCCGATCTTGACGTAGTCGACGCCGCAGGCGGCGGTGCGTTCAACTGCCTGGAAGACGGTTTCCGGGTGCAGGGGCAGGTCGCCGATGGTGGCGCTGAGACGGTGCCCGGCGAGAGCCTGGCGGATGGTGCGGATTCGCTCCTCGCCCAGGGCGCCCAGGGCGCCGCGGGCGGGATCCTTCAGGTCGATGAGGTCCACCCCCGCGGCGGCGGCCAGGCGGGCTTCCGCCGGATCGGTGACGCTGGCGAGCATCGCTGTCATGGGCCGTGGACCGCTCGCCGATGGGTTCGGATCTTCTCCATCAGCCAGTCCCACGCCTCCCGTTCCCGGGGGCCGGCGGTCTTTTCCAGCGCGCTGCGGTGGATGGCCAGTTCCCGTTCGATCTTCTCCCAGGGAAGCCGATCCAGGCGACTGACCAGGATCGCCGCTTCCAGCACCGCGTGCTGGGCGCGGTTGAAGCCGGCGAAGGGAGCATGGATTGCCTGATGGACCGGGCGGCAGTGAAAGCGGGGTCGCACCGCGTCGTCCTCGAACCGTTCCAGGACCACCTCGGTGTGGCTCAGGGCCGCCGCCAGGCGGGGACAGTCGATGCGTTCGGCCTCGGCCAGGGGCCAGTCGCGGCGGCCGGTGAGACAGCCGGCGAAGACGCGGACGTCGTCGCAGGCGTTGACGACCGCCACCTCGGTGGCCAGCAGGTTGTCCAGGGTGCGCGACGGGCGGAACGGCAGGATGAGCAAGGCGTCTTTTTCCACATGAACGCCCATGGGGGCGATGTGGGGCCGGCCGTCGCGGTCCCGGGTGGTGACGATGGTTTCCAGGATCATGAATCGGTTTTTTTGCGCAAGGTGGTGCCGGCGGGTTTGTAGGCGTGGGGATCGACTTCGGCCTCGCGGGGCCGGTCCACGGCGATCCCCCAGTCGAGGGGTTCGTCCTGATTGTAGCGTTTGCCCAGTTGCCAGGCGATCTGGGCCCGGGCCAGTTCCACCCCCAGATAGAAGGCGTGGCCGCCGTCGTTCTCCACCCCCAGTTTGGGGAACAGCTCGAAGGGATCGGTGGCGCTGTGCAGGCCGTCGCGGTTGAAGATGTGGATGCCCTCTTCGGTGATCTGGATACGGTAGCTGGGATCGCGGATCATGGAGGCCAGTTCCTGAATTTCGCTGAAATTATACGGGAACGGTTTGGGTTCGTGGAGGCACATCAATCCCGGATGGACGTGTTTGGGCAGCATGTTGTGCCGCCGGGCGTGGTAGAGAATCCGCCGGGCCAGGTCGGCCTCGGGAACCGCCCGGCGGGCATGGCCGCTTACCTGGGTGGCGAGGATGTGGCGGATGTCGAGTTCCGAGCAGATCCCGAGCAGCAGGGCGTTGATGCCGACGGTGTCGGCGTGGGTCAGTTCGGTGAGATTGCCGACACCCATGAGGATTTCCGCTTCCGGGTAGCGGCGCCGGACTTCGTGGTAGCGCACGATGGAGGCGGTGAAGCCGAAATGGATCGGTTCGAGGATGGGGTCGAGGAGATAGGGCCGGCCGCGGCGTTCGAGCGCTTCCACGGCGCGGTCGAGGGTGGCCAGATCCGTGGGCGGCTGGGGGATGAGCACAGGCACGGTGTCCACCTCGTCGGCGATCCACGTGGTTTCGTGGTGCAGGCTGAGCATGAAGTCGGCACCGGCCCGGCCGCCGCGCAACAGGTCGTCGGGGTTGAGAGAGTCGATGCTGGTGACGAAACCTTCGGCCTTGAGGGCCTGGAAGGTTTCTTCCAGATGGGGGAATTCGGTGTCCGGCAGGCAGCCCACGTCGATGACGTCGGCGCCGTGGTCGCGGTACCAGCGGGCCTGATCGAGGATCTCGGCCACCGTCATCCGGGGGGCGTCGGTGATCTCGGCGAAGATCCGGATGTCGTAGCGCGACAGGTCCGGGGCGATCTGTTCGTGGCCGAAGAAGGCAGGCAGATCCTTCAGTTCGTCGGGCCCCCGTTGCACCGGAATCCCCAGATCCCGCGACAGGGCTTCCAGGTCGCCGCGGCAGCGTCCCGGCACCAGGATGCGGTCGGCGCCGAAGGTATCCTTGAGGCGGCGGCGGATCATGTCGGCGGTCATGAGCGCGGCC